>CAYOTU010000191.1:0-7211 GCA_964406905.1 uncultured Myxococcales bacterium
ACCTCCTCCAGGATCATCCCCTGCATGCGCACACGCTTGAGCCGATGTGCCAGCTCGGTGGTGGTCAAGTCCATGGAGTCGAAGCGGAACCGGCCGCCGAGGTACTCCCGCAGGGTCTCGGACAACTCCGTGTAGTATGCTGCGAAGGCCCCGGTCTTCAGGAGGTCTGACGTGGCCAGCTTCGCCAGCCGGGTGAAGGCCCGTTCGTGGGGCGGGATCGGCGGCGGTGGTGGCCTGAGGCGGCGCCGGCGCCAGCGGATCACCACGAGGGTCATCACGGTGGCGGTCACCGCGACGCCGAGGATGATCAATGCCCAGATCAGGACCCAGTTGGTTTCTGTGAGAGGTACCGGTGGCGCCGGGGCCGCGGGGGGCGGGTTCGTCTCCGTGGGGAAGTGGGTCCCCGTGTGAAACCGCACCTTGGGCACCGAGAGGCCGATTTCCCCCCCCGTTGGCAGCTCGAAGCGCAGGCGCTGTGCCTTGATCCGGATCCATCCGATCCCGGCCAGACGCATGGGCACCGTTAAGTCATAGCGCACGTGGTCGTCGTCCAAGATTTCTCGGCGCAGCGCGATGCCCTCCCGCAGGAGGAGGAGGCCGTCGGGTATGTCAAGGCCCTCCGGGGCCTTCATTCGGATCCCCGCGGGCACGTCAACGCGTACGTGCCACTCCACATCGTCCCCCACCACGGGATCCTCGGGCATGTCCACCCAGACCTCGGGCTTCAGATCCTGAACGTTTGTGGGAGGGGCTTCAGCCCCGAATGCGGGGGCCGCGCCGAGGAGGAGGAGGAAGGCCACGAAGAGGTGCTTCATCACGACCTCCTCGCCCGGCGCCGGAACAGGCGGAGCAGGGGGGCCATGTAGTCCTGGTCTGTCCGGATCGTCTCAAAGTCCAGGCCCTGGGATCGGAACAGGTCCACGAGGTCCTGGTCAGAGCGCGTCGCTGCGGTCGCGTATCTAGTCCTTACTCCCCTCGATGAAAAATCCACGATGCGGCGCGCACCGGTCTCCGGGTCTTCCACAGCGACGAGGCCCGCCGGGGGGAGGACGAGGTCCGCGGGATCCCGCGCGATCAGGGGCACCAGGTCATGACGTTGCTTTGCTATGGCGAGGGACTTTTTCAGACCCCCGAATTCTGCTGGTGACTTGATGAAAAAATCCGAAAGGAGGAATGCGACCGAGGTCTTTTTTGTAATTCCCACCAAGGTTCGGAGGGCCTCAGAGATCCCGCCCGGCTCCGCGCCGGGCCGCTCCGGCTCGAAGCGCAGGACGTCCATGATCACCCGCATCACATGCTGGCGTCCCTTACGCGGCGGTACGATGTGTTCGACCCGGTCGGTGAAGATGATCAGGCCAACCCGGTCGTTGTTCTTGATGGCGGAGAACGCCAGGAGCGCGCTGACCTCGGCTTGCAGCTCCCGCCGGGTCATGCCCCGGGTGCCGAAGCGGGCCGAGCGGGACGCGTCCACCAGGAGGAAGACGGTCAGCTCCCGCTCCTCGACGAAGAGCTTGACGTGGAGATCCCCCGTACGCGCGGAGACGTTCCAGTCGATGAGACGGATGTCGTCCCCGTCCTGGTAGGGGCGTACCTCCTCGAAGCTCATTCCCCGGCCCTTGAACACTGACCGGTACTGGCCAGCCATCTGGTCCGTCGCCAGGCGGGACGTGGCGATCTCGATGTGTCTCAGCTTCTTGCGAAGTTCGACGTGCTGTTGGTCGTTGCTCATTACCGCGTCCTGCTACGGCACGTCCACTTCATCGAGGATCTGGCGAATCACGCCCTCAGAGGCCATCTCTTCGGCCTCGGCCTCGTAGGTCAACACGACCCGGTGGCGCAGCACCTCCAGCGCCACCTCCTTCACGTCCTCGGGGATCACATAGCCGCGGTGCCGCAGGAAGGCCTGGCCACGGGCTGCGATGAGGAGGAAGAGGGACGCGCGGGGCGACGCACCGTACGCGATGAAGTTATCGAGTCGCGCCAGGCCGTGGTCCGCAGGGAAACGGGTGGCGAAGACGATATCGAGGATATAGCGCTTGATCTTCTCGTCCACGTAGACCTGGTGGAGCACCTCCCGGGCCTTGAGAATCTCCTCGGGCTTGACCACGGGCCGAGCGATCGGGATATCGATCCCCGTCATGCGCTCCATGATCACCTGCTCCTCATCCCGGGCGGGGTAGTCTACCAGGACCTTGAGCATGAACCGGTCCACCTGGGCCTCGGGCAGGGGGTAGGTCCCCTCCTGCTCGATGGGGTTCTGGGTGGCCAGCACCAGGAAGAGCGGGTCCAGCTTCCAGGTGGTGTCGCCGATGGTCACCTGCTTCTCCTGCATGGCCTCCAGGAGCGCACTCTGGACCTTGGCGGGAGCCCGGTTGATCTCGTCTGCGAGGACGATGTTAGCAAAGACCGGACCCTTGTGCGGGGCGAACTCGCCGGTCTTCTGGTTGTAGACCATGGTCCCGATGATGTCCGCAGGGAGGAGGTCCGGCGTAAACTGGATCCGCTGGAATTTTGTCTCAATGACGTCCGCCAGGGTCTGGACCATCAAGGTCTTGGCCAAGCCGGGCACTCCTTCCAGCAGGATGTGGCCGCCGGTGAGCAGGCCGATCATCAGCCCCTCCATCATGCGCCGCTGTCCAACGATTACGCGCCCCAGCTCCTCCATGAGCGGGTCCACGAACGCGCTCTCTTTGCGCACGATCTCGTTGATGTATCCAATGTCACCTTCCATCCCAGCACCTCCATCAAACCGTCATCGCCAAGTCCAACGCCAAGGGTATCGGATTATTCCCGAAACCGCTTGACTTGCAACCCCGAGATCGAGGAAGAATAACGTTACGCGGATCGGACACCTCCGATCGCTGCGGGGTGGGTGGGAGCGACTTCAGTTCGAACCCTGTTCGGGCCGTTGCTCCAAGCCACAGGCCCGGACCCTGCGTAGGAGGTGTCGCATGTCTCTTATTGTTACAGGTAGTAACCTTTCCATCGACGACGTCGTGGCCGTGGCGCGGAACCACGAGCCCGTGGCGCTCCACCCCGATGCCGCCGCACGGATCGAGACCTGCCGGGGCTTCATCGAGAAGCGCATCGAGGCCGGCGAAATAATGTACGGCGTCAACACGGGCATCGGTGAGTTTTCCGAGGTCGTCCTTAGCGACGAGCAGACCTCTCAGTTCCAGAAGTGGCTGATCTACAACCACGCAGCGGGGATCGGCGAGCCCTGCCCCGAGGAGTGGGTCCGGGGCGCGATGCTCGGGCGGATCAACGTCCACGCCAACGGTTACTCGGGCTGCCGCCTCGTGATCACCGAAACCTTGGTCGAGATGCTCAACAAGGGCGTCACCCCGGTGGTCTGCAAGAAGGGCTCCGTGGGCGCGAGCGGGGACCTCGCACCCATGAGCCAGGTGGCCCTCGCTGTCATCGGCGAGCACGAAGTGTTTTACAAAGGGGAGCAGATGCCGGCTCGGGAGGGCCTCGAAAAAGCAGGGATCACCCCTGCGACCTTGCAGGCGAGGGACGGCCTGGCGATCATCAACGGCTCCAACCTTTTGACCGCGATCGGCGCGATCTTCCTCTACGACGCGGAGCGTTGGCTCAAGCAGGCCGAGATCGCCGCGGCCATGACCCTCGAGGCCCTCCTGGCCAACATGAAGCCGTACGACCCGCGGCTGCACCTCCTGCGGGGCTTCCCGGGTGCGGTGACTTCAGCGAAGAACATCCAGAAGATTCTGGCCGGCTCAGATCTCGTCGAGGGCCGTGTGAAGACCAAGGTCCAGGACGCGTACTCCATGCGTTCCACGCCCCAGGTGATCGGCGCTGCTCGTGATCAGCTTCGCTGGGCCCGGAAGCAGGTGGAGATCGAGCTGAACGGCGTTGGCGATAACCCCCTCTTCCTGCCGGAGGACAAAGTGGTGCTCACAGGTGCGAACTTCCAGGGCACCCCGGTGAGCATGCCCCTGGACACGGCAGGGGCCGCGGTCACCATGATCTCGGTCCTCTCGGAGCGGCGCTTGAACCGCCTCCTCAACCCAGCCCTCTCCGTGGGCCTCCCCCCATTCCTGACCAAGGGTGCGGGGATGATGTCCGGCCACATGCTCTCCCAGTACACAGCGGACATGATGATCGTGGAGCAGCGGATCCTCTCCGCGCCCGCGTTCATCCAGTCGATCCCCGCGGCCGCTGACCAGGAAGACTTCGTGTCCATGGGCATGAATACCTCCCTGAAGTGCCTGCAGATCCTGGAGAACGCGTGGGGCGTGCTCGGCATCGAGCTGATCGCAGCCGCGCAGGGCCTCGACTTCCGCGAGCACGGCTTCGGCAAGGGCGTCGCCGCGGGCCGCGCCGCAGTCAGGGAGTACGTGGACCACCTCGACGATGACCGGCCCCTGTTCAACGACCACAACGCGATGATGCAGGCAGTGAAGGAACTCAAGGTCTTGGACGCAGTCGAGGCCGAGATCGGGGAGCTGACGCTTTACTGAGCGATCGCCTCAAGTCCGTCCACGCAGATCCCCTCATCCACGAATTCCACGATTTCCACCTGCCCGGGACGAATCGGTACCACGAGGTGGATCCGGTCATGGCGGCGCTTCTTGTCGAGTCGGACCCTGCCGAGGAACGCGTCCGGAGTGGGGAGGGGCCAGGTCACCGGGAGACCGAGGTGGATGAGGACTTTGCGGATCCGGTCTTCGAGGTCGGGCTTGGTGTGGCCCATGACCCTCCCGATCCGGGCTGCGACCAGGAGGCCCAGGCCTACAGCGCGGCCGTGGGTGAGGGTCGGATCCAGGGACTCCAGCGCGTGGGCCGTGGTGTGACCCAGGTTCAGGAGCCGCCGCGGGCCTGCCTCCCGCAGGTCCTCGGAGACGACAGCGGCCTTGACCCGCGCACAGCGGCGTATCAGCTCCGCCAGCCCCGCGCCGCGCCAGGTCTCCGGGTCTTCGGTTTCCATCTTTTCGAACAACTCCTCGTCGCCGATGAGCGCGGTCTTCAGGGCCTCGGAGAACGCGTCGGTCCAATCCGCGTCGGGCAGGGTGGCCAGGATATCCGGGTCCACCAGGACCCCCCTGGGCAGGTGGTAGCTCCCGGCCAGGTTTCGAGCTCGGGGATGGTCCACGGCGGTCTTTCCACCGATCGCCGCGTCGATCATCGCCAGCAGGGTCGTCGGGATCAACACCGTGCGTAGGCCCCGCATGTAGACCGACGCTACGAAACCCCCGAGGTCCAGGGTCGCTCCGCCGCCGACGATCAGGATTCCGTGGTCCTTAGCCGCGCTCGCCGCGGCCAGGCTGTCCAGCACCTGCCCTGCGCCTTCCCAGTTCTTTTCATCAGGGGAGACGAGGTGGACGCGCGGGATCCTGCCGGCAGACGCCAGGGTAGCGGTGAGCGCGGGGCCGAGGTGGTTCCAGGGGGCCCGATCCGCCACCACATGGATCTTGTCTACCCCCTCAAGCCACGCGTGGAAGATCCCCGTGTCAGCGAGGAGACCCCGCCGGATCACCACGGGGCAGGGCGGGCCGCTGGAGACCTGCACAGCGACAGGCTCCAGACCCAGGAGCTGCGCCAACGCGGCCGCGGCCGCGTCGGGGGTAATGTTGCTGGTGTCGAGCTGCAGCGCAAAGCCGTCGTAGATCGGCGCCCGCGCTTCCAGGATTCGGCGGATCGTCGTCTCCTGGTCCGCCGCGTCGTCCAGCAGGGGCCGCGGCCCGTCTCCAGCGCGGGCCGCAAGGACCTCGGTGCGGGCCCGCAGGCAAACCACCGTGCCCCCCGCTGTGGCGGCAGCGCGCTCATTTTCCTTCAATAGGGCCCCGCCCCCAGTGGCGACTACCAGACCCCTGGGGACGGCCAACTCAGCGACCACCGCGGCCTCCAGGTCGCGGAACGCGTCCCAGCCCTCGCCATGGATCAGATCCGGCACGGACCGGCCGGCGCGTTGGGCAATTTCTTTGTCAATGTCTAGGAAGCCCCGTCCCAGGAGACGAGCGAGGGCCCGCCCAGCCGCGGATTTGCCCGTACACATCATGCCAGTGAGGACGATGTTCGGGAGTGGGACGCTCACGCTTGAGCCTTCAGCGCGGCGAGGACCATCGCCAGCGTGTCGCCGCCGGTGCGCTCCAGGAGCGCGTCGGCCAGGACCAGCGCGGTGACAGCCTCAGCGACCACGCCCCCCGCGGGTACCGCGCAGACGTCGGTCCTGGGCGCGCCGGGCGTGGTCTCCTTCCCGGTCAGGAGGTCCACCGAGGGCAGGCCCTCGGCCAGGGTCGGGATCGGCTTCAGGTGAAGGCGCAGCACCAGGGGCATGCCGTTGGTCATCCCCCCTTCGAGGCCACCGGCCCGGTTGGAGCGGCGCAGGATGCCTCTGGTGCCTCGGAAGATTCCGTCGTGGAGACGGGAGCCAAGCGCTGTAGCGCCCTCCACCCCCGCTCCGATTTCCACCGCCTTGACGCTGGGCACGCTCATGGCCGCCTGCGCCAGGCGTCCGTCCAGACGGCGGTCCCAGTGGACGTGGCTGCCCAGGCCGGCGGGCAGGGGCGCGACCAGGACCTCCACCACCCCGCCCAGGCTGTCCCCGGCCTGACGCGCAGCCTCGATCTCGTGGATCATCTTCGCGGTGGCCACCGGGTCGTCGCAGAGCACCTCCGAGACCTCCGCCGCTGCCGCTACTGCCTGGATATCTCTCGCGCTGGTCAGGTCCTCCCCGGATGGGGTCGCAGCGGCCACCGGGCCGATGCGGCGGACCCGGGAGACAACGAAGATCCCAGCTTCGACCAGGAGACGCCGGGCAGCGGCCCCCAGTGCGGTGCGCATGGCGGTCTCACGCGCGCTGGCCCGCTCCCAGATCGGGCGTACGTCGTCCAGGCCATACTTCATGGCCCCGGCCAGGTCAGCGTGGCCGGGGCGTGGGACCCGAATCGGAGGCAGCGAGTCCAGAGCCACGTCTTCACCGGGGTTGCCCAGCCGCACCCCCAGGGGCGCGCCGGTGGTGCGGCCATGGTGCAGGCCGCCCCAGATCTCTGCCTGGTCTCTGTGGCGCTGGCGCTCCGAGCGCCCAAAGCCGCGCTGCCGTCGGTCCAGGTCCCGGTCCAGGTCCTCGCTCGACAACGCCAGGCCCGCGGGCAGGCCCTCCAGGATCCCTACCAGGCCGGGCCCGTGGGAGTCTCCTGCGGTCAGGTAACGTAGTGCCATGGCTGCGTCCTCCTGTCCCTATTATGGAT
>CAYOTU010000192.1:0-7183 GCA_964406905.1 uncultured Myxococcales bacterium
CAGGTCACACTGGGCCGAGGCCAAC
Source organism: uncultured Myxococcales bacterium (assembly GCA_964406905.1). Taxonomy (GTDB): domain Bacteria; phylum Myxococcota_A; class UBA9042; order CAIXZC01; family CAIXZC01; genus CAZNWW01. The sequence continues at coordinate 26 of CAYOTU010000192.1, forward strand.
ATGCTGAAGCATTGGGAGCTGGCGCCGACGTTTGGGGCCATGTACTCGATGCAGAAGTTGCCGTTCATGTCCGCCTGCTCACCGACGGGCTTGGCGTAGTGGATGTTGAAGTCAAAGGCCTTGCCCGCTGCCAGGGCCTTGCCGCCGCCTATCTCGATCTTCGACTCCTTGCTCGGGTCATAGACCGTAAAGGTGTACCAGTCCGCAGCCTGTGGAGGGTCGATCTTGATGTTCTGGATCAGCACCGGGCAGCCACAGCACTCGCCCTTGTCCGGGCAGAGGTTATCGCATTCGTCGGGCTTCTTATTGTACATGTTCACCGTGTGGTCCGCTGTGTCGGAGAAGTCCAGGTAGCCGAAGGGGCTGGTGGTGGTCATCTGGAGGATCGCAGGCTTCTGGACGATCTTGATCTCGATGTAGGTGTCCCCCGCGATGGTGTTGGTCGCGTTGGAGTGGATCCGCAGGAGGTTCGTGTCGTCAAAGTCGTCGTCGAGGGGTTCGTACATGATGTCAAAGGCCAGGGTGAAGTTGTCTGGCTCACCCATGGGCGGTATGTCTAAAGGGAGCGCTGGCGGGTTGGCGATCTTGAACTCGGTGGTGGGGTAGTCGAAGCCGATGCTCGTGATGTGGAGGTTTGCGGTCCCCTCGTTGTCGATCTCGATGGTCTGGGTCTTGGAGCCCACCACACAGGAGAAGGTCAGGTTCTCCACGTTGAGCAGGATGTTCGCGCCCACCTTCTCCACCTCGAAGGGGGTCCGGTACTCGGTGCAGCTGTCAGGCGCTTTGACCTTGAAGCCCAGGTCCGGCCCGCCGTTATAGGGTGCGTCGGCCCATTCGGGGCAGGCCACCTTCATGCCGTTGTCAAGGTCTGCGATCTTGCCGTCGTTGGTGACCAGGACCAATACCGCATCCGAGATGTCCACGGGCTCCTGCTCCGGGTCGTACTGCATGTGGAAGTTAAACTTGGTGCCCGTGTAGTCGGGCTCGATGACTACGGGGAAGCTAGAGGGGGTGTAGACCCCGTCCCAGGAGATCGTGATGTACTGGTTCCCGCCTTCCACGAGGTATGCGTTGTAGATCACCAGGGCCTCGCCGCCGGTGTTTTTCACCTCGACCTTGACCTTCTCCGCTGATGCGTTGGGATCAATCTTGGGGAACTGGTAGGCAGCGGGCATGGACATGCCGCCGATCTGCAACTCAAGCTGCGGCTCCTCGGTCTTGGACAAATCCGTGCACGCGTTACCGATCAGGAGCACGGCGATGGAGAGGATTGTGCCGGAGAGGCGTGACATCATGGAAACCTCCAGTGGTTCACACAACTTGTCGCTACTCAATACCAGACGGTCAGAGGGAATTGCAAATCATCTGGTACCAGATCTTGATCTCGTCGTTGGGCTGGGGCATGCACGGCCCGGTCTCGTCAAAAATCACAGAGCTGGACGCGGGCTCAAAGTACCATCCGTTTAGGCACTCCTGGTAACCCGTGCCCGAGTCAACCCAGACCTTGACGTTGTTCGGGTCTGCCTGTGCTGAGAGGAAGAACTGGACCTGGTTGCCGAACGCTGTGTCGCCGATGTCCTCGAGGACTGTAGCGAAGCTCGAGTCGCAGATGGATCCGAATTCTCCGCCCGTGGCCTCCTGGACGTCGATGTAGCGCTTGCCCGCGTCCGCACCCTCGTCCTGGCTGATGTTGCAGCCGCTGGGTTTGTCGCCGACGATCGCGTGGGCGTGGAAGAGCCCCTCGTTCATTACGCCCTTGATGGACTTGAAGTAGTCGATGTAGAAGGGCACCGAGCCGGGGGACTGGTCCTCCTCGTCGGAGAGGAAGATTATTTCAAGGGCCGCGTCATCCCGCAGGAAGCCACGGTTGTGCCCGCCGCAGCCGCCGCCCACGCACGCGTATCCTTCGGAGCAGGTGTTCTGGCAGGGGTCGTCGTTTGCGCATGAGCACGCTATCTCCTCGTCGTAGGCGAGGGGTGTCTCGAGGGCCCGGCGAGCCGCCTCGATGCCCGACTCCTGGGTCCCGGAGCCGCCGCAGCCGATGTCCTCGACGTTGCCGGGGAAGACGCTGACCGTGTCTTTGGTGATGATCCGGGGCGAGCCCACCATCTTACCCGTGTACTCCTCGTCGCTGATGTTCGTGGTGACGATGGCGATCTGGTAGTCGTTCTGCCACTGTGCGGCCTTCTCGGTCAGGTAGTCGAAGTTGTTCGCCAGGTTGCTCTGCTCGCCACACATGGACCCGGACTCGTCGATGACGAAGAGGAGGTCCACCTTCTTGCCGTCGATCTGGGTGAAGTAGTCGGTCTGCTCGGTCTCGTAGGTCCCCTCGCCCTTCATGGGGACGTGATACAGGGGCGTGTCCAGGTCCGAGCTCTCCACGATGAGGTCGCACTCCTTCACGCCCTCGACCTGTGGCAGGTAGGCAACCTTCACCTCGATGTAACTGCTGGGCTCGACCGCGGCAGGGAGGCCCGGGAAGTCCATGATGATGAACTCGGGGCCGCAGTTGTTCGTGTAGAGGTCCGTGACGTCCAGGGGCGCGGTGCCCGCGTTGTAGATCTTCAGGGTGAAGGTCTGGGAGAGGCAGCCAATGGTCACCAGTCCGAACTTGACCTCGCCGGGGAGGACAGCGATGTCCGCGACACCGGATTCGCCCTGGAGGTTCCAGGGGACCTGCCCCATCGTGTCCGCCTCGGGGTATTTATGCTCGGTGTTGACACCGGGTACTGAGTAGCTCTCCGTGTAGGTCACCTGGAGCGCGGCGATGTAGCTCTCGAAGAGCGGGATCCACGGGATGCTCGTCGGCGGCTTGAACATGATTTGGATCGGCTTCGCAGTACCCGGGGCGATGCCGTCCTGCATCGGGATCGGGTAGCCCTGGGGGAGGAAGTTCGGAGAGGGACCGCCGCTCTCGTAGCAGGTGTTCATCATGCCCATGAAGCTGGTGCACTCGATGACCTTGCCCGACTTCCAGGAGCAGAAGCCCGAGCCCGAGTTGACCACGTTGATCGCCATGGTCTTTTCGCTGCCGTGGGCCACGATGTTGTAATAGAGCTTCTGGGGTGCGAACGTGATCTTGCATTCGGGTGTGCCGCCCCGCTTGGCCACGAGATCCACGAGGATCTCCGGGGTCAGGGGGTCGTCGGAGAGGATCTTGAGCTTGCCCGCCTCGTCGCCCACCTCGGGGCCGTTGTTGGTGAAGGTCAGCTCCACGTCTACGGAGTTGGTCTGCTCGTCCGAGTTCATGAGGACCTGGGCCTCACCGGAGCCGTCCGAGGGGGGGAAGTCCGGATCAGGTGTGACAGCGAATTCGTCGAGCGCGCTGTTCTCGATGATCTCCATGCTGTAGACCGTCAGGGGCGCGTGACCGACGTTCTCGATGGTGAGGGTCCGGGGCATCTCCCAGTTCTGGGCCACGATGCCGAAGTTCACCTGGTCCGCGGGGATAACCCGGATGGACGGCGCGTCGATGTTGCCGTAGACCGGGATGTTGACGAGGGCCTCGTCCGCGTCGTTGCTCTTGATCACGAAGCCGCCGATGGGCTCTGTGGTGGGCTCGAAGAAGGTCTGGGGGTTCCAGGAAATCGAGATCTTCTGGTTGGATCCGGCCGCGACGCTGAAAGGGAGGTCCGGCGTCTGGGCCACGGCCAGGTCCTCGTTGCCGGGCTGGGAGAAGTAGAGAGCGTCCACGATCAGGTCGTGCTGGCCCATGTTGTAGATGATCACGTCTGCGGTCTCGGTGTCCCCCTTGATCACCCAGCCGAAGTCGATCATCCCCGGCGTGGCGTTGATCTCCGGGCCGACCTCCTGGCCGTGCATGGGGACCTCGATGAGGGACTGGGTGCCCTCCTCCTTGATGGCGACCACCAGGAATCCGTCGTCAGCGTCAAAACCCGTGGGCGTGTACGCTACGTCAAAGGTCAGCTCATCGTTCGCGTGGAGGACAGCGGGGAGCTCGGGTTTGTAGGTAATCGAGAAGTCCAGGCTCGAGCCGATCTGGATAAAGAGGTTGGCGACCTCGATGTCCTTCGAGAGGTTGGTGATCGTGACCGTCTCGATTCCGGATTGGCCGCCCAGGACGTCCCCGAAATTAATCGGGTTGGGCGCGATGACCAGGTCCTCGCTGCTCGCACCGACCTTGATCGGGATCGAGAGGTGCGGCTTCGTGGTAGCGTTGCTCTCTACCACCAGCGCACTGGGCGCTGTCCCGAGGGTCTCCGGCGTGTAGGTCACCTGGATCACGTCGCTGCTGCCCTGGGAGAGGGTCGTAATCTGAGGTCCCGTGAAGGTGAATGGTGCGCTGGAGTCCTGGATGTAGACGTCGTAGATGACCAGGTCGTCGCCCGCACCGACGTTCTGAATTTCGACCTCGATGGTCTGGGTGTTGCCCGGGGTGATGGCCGGGAACTCGATGGACGACGGGGTCGCCTCGATCTCGGGGAGCTTCTCGGTCTGGAGACCCCCTCCTCCATCACCAGTGGGGTCCCCTCCGCAGGCGTTGGTAAATACGGCCAGGGTCGCAACGAGGGTCAGGACGACCAGTCTCTTCATGGGGGCCTCCAGAAACCGTGATGTCAAATGTTGCCAAAAACGCTAACGCCGATGGTCTCCCACCGGCTTCGGGCCGACCCCCCTTGCGGGGACCGGCCCGTGGTCATCGAACGTTGTCAGCCGAAGCGGTGTGTCGTTCGTCTCGGCCGGCCTAGAAGAAGAAGGGGTTCTGGTAGTTCGGGGTGATCTTGTACTGGCCCGACGGGTCCATCACAACCTGAACCTTGCCCGAGGGCCACTCCACGGTGCAGACCTCCCACATGTCCTTGTCCACCAGCTTCACATCTGGGATTTCGAACACGAGCTGGGAGTAGATGTACACCCTGATCGTTGCGTAGGACGCCCCGTAACCATGGTCGTTCCAGTAGTGGACGCCGACCTTGTAGGTGACGTCACCAGGGATGTTCAGGTTGATGTTCTCCGGACCAGCGCCGTCGGTGTCGTCGCGGTCGAGGCCGGGGTTATCGTCGATGCTCGGATCGAAGCTGCCCCACTCGGGGTGCGCGTTGAACCAGAAGCAGTCGAAGGGCTGGTCGAACCAGCCGTCGGGCTGTCCGTCGCCGTCCAGGTCCGGACCGCCGGCCCAGGGGTGGGTGAAGTGCAGATCGAGGTCAGAGCCGGCTTCGGGTCCCTCGTCAGTCTCATCAGGATCTTCGGGGGTGTACCAGAGCAGCTCGATATGAATCGCCTCATCCGGGATGACCACGACCTCAAAGGTATCCGGCGCGCAGGAGGGAATGTTATGTTCGTCGTAGACGGTCAGGCTGAAGGTGTACTTCCCGGCCACGTTCACCTCGAAGGTGGGGTTCGGGAAGGTGTTGGACGGGATGAAGACCGACTGGGAGCCCAGGGGTTGCTCAACGGACCAGTCCCACTTGGCGATGGTGTCCGTGGTGTCCGTGGCCGCGTAGCTCTGGTCACCGTAGAGGTGGAGGACGGTCTGCGGGATCACCTCAGCGCCTTCCGCACATTGAATCACCGCGGTGGGGCAGAAGAACAACGCGCCGAATCCGCTTACCTCAACCTCCTTGGTTTGGTAGAACGAGTTGTTCTCCAAGACCAGGATACCCTCGTCGGGGATCGGGCTGCCGTTGACGTCCGTGGGGTTCTCCTCGTTGGGGACGAAGGTCACGTTTACGGTTACCTCCGCTCCGATAGGTACGATTACCGGGTCGCCCGCTGCGGGTTCGTGGTCCAGGGGGGTAAGGTCTACGGCGAAGTCAGCGGAGGAGCCGCCAGCGAAGGTGATGTCGTAGAGTTCGAGGGGCGCGTCGCCGCAGGAGAAAATCACCAGCGGAAGGGTCGCCAGATCACCGATCTTCTTTCCGCCGAATTTAACCTGCTTCGGGTTGACCGCGATGCAGGGGCCGGTCTGGTTGCCCTTGATCAGGACCGTGGAGCCATCGGGATGTTTGTCGTCGTTGCTGTAGATCACCAGGGTGCCGTCGGCCTTCTGGTCATCCACGGGGGCGAACTTGACCTTGAAGAAGTATTGGTCGTTCGGCGCCAGCTCGATGACGGAGTCGAAGGTGATCCCCGGGTCGGTGGTCTCCGGGGAGACGGGGTATTCCTTGCCGGCGGCGACCAAGGTGAAGAATGGACTGCCCGAGAACCTGAAGCCTGAGATCTCGAGGTTGTCCGAGCCGAGGTTGAAGATGTTGACGTTCTTCTCCTCTTCCCCGCCAGCGAAGACCTGGCCGAAGTCCACAATCTCGGGGGTGACCTGGATAGCAGGCTTGCCCGCGGACAGGGTCAGGTGGATCGTGATGTTCGGAGAGTTGGATGCATCGGAATTGATCACCAGCGCAGCTTCACGGTCGAGCTCGTCGCCGTAGTGGGTGAAGGTGACCCGAATCGTTGTCTCCTCCGGGAGGTCGGGGGAGGGATCCGAGAGGGGGGCGATCACGAATAGATCCCCCGCTGTCATGGCAACGTCCAGATCCTCCGCCAATGTCAGCTCGAAGGCCGATAAAGGCTCTGTGGCGCCCTCGGGCGCTGTGTAGTCCAGGACGATGTTTTTCAGGGATAGCTTGTACTCGCCCGTATTGACGATCTTGATCTCGACGAAGGCCGAGGCGCCAGGGGAGATCTCGCCCTGGTTGAATTGGTACCCGCAGTTGACGAGCTTCGCGCCGTCCTTCTCGCAGAGGTTGGAGGGGTTCAGCTCGATCACCGGGTATTTTTTTAGCGTACCAGTACCGCCACCACCGGTGCCGCCGGTGTCGTCACCGTTGTCGCCGCCGCAGGCCGAGAGCCCGGACAGAGCCAGCACGACGCCAGCGATGAGGATGAGCCTCCAGGAGAGTCTGTTCCGCTTCGTTGTCATTTCCGGTCCCCCGTTTTTGCAGGGCTGACCCCTGCCTGCTACAAGTTCGACAAATGATACAGATCAACCGCCGGGCACGTCAAATGGAAATCCGACCGTGCCCGAATTGATTGAACACATAAGTCGCGTGGAAGTGATCAGGCGATTGCCCTGGGCGTCCGCTTTGTGGTACTCCTGTTCGAAATCAAGGAGGCACATTTTGAGCATGAAGAGGCGGCGTACTGTGGTGGCGGTGGCTGCGGCGTTTCTCTGGTTTGGGGCCACGGCAGCGGCGTTGG
>CAYOTU010000193.1:0-5993 GCA_964406905.1 uncultured Myxococcales bacterium
GGTCCAGATGGACGCCAGTCCCAGGTCCCTGACTATACGTTCAACCGGGTAGACATCGGTGTAGCCGATGCCACCCATGACCTGCATCGCGTGGCGGGCGGCCTGCTGGCAGGACTCGGTGACGAATTTCTTGGTTTCGGAGACCATCCGCCGGATCCGGCCGGGGCTCCCCCCCGCGTCCACTGCGGTGGCCGTGGCGTAGATCATCGCACGGGAAGCGTCCAGGAGCGTCACGGCCTCCGCTACCTGAAAGCTCACCCCTTGGAATCGGTTTATTGTACGCCCGAAGGCCTTGCGCCGCGCTGTGTAGCGGGTCGATATCTCCACAGCGGGTCGAGCCGCGCCGATGGTCATGGCCGCGGTGCCGAGGCGCTCGGGAATCATCAGGGTCTGAAACACCGCAGCGGCCCCCCCGGGCTGCCCGAGGATGTTCTCCTTCGGCACCTTCGCCCCGTCGAAGATTACCCGCCCCGCGCCCCCGCCCCGGCAGCCCATAAGGCCGTAGATGTACTCGGTCTTCACCCCGGGCCCCCGATCCACGAGGAAACAGGACAGGGCCTGGTGATCCGGCGCATCGAAATCAGTTCGCGCGTATACCAGGAAATAATCCGCGCCTTCAGCACCAACGATGAAGCGCTTCTGTCCCGTCAGCTCCCAGTGATCACCGCGGTCCATGGCCTTCGTGGTGGTACCGAAGAAGTCAGACCCGCCGCGGGGCTCGGTGAGGCACTCCGCAGCGAAGATTTCCCCCGCGAGCAGGGGCTTCACGTAGCGCTCCTTCTGGTCATCGGTGCCGTGGATGATTATCGCGTCGCAGATCAGCTCCGCGCCGACGCCGAAGATGCATGCAAAAACGTAGCCCAGGGTGCCGACCTCCTCCATGACCATGCAGGTGGTGGGCCAGTCCAGGCCGCGCCCCCCCCACTCCACCGGGTAGCGGCAACCCATAAGATTGCGCCGACCAGCCTCCTGGAGAAACTCCTTCGGGAACTGCACCTCGTCCTTGTCCATGGCGAGGATCAGATCGCGGGGGACCTCGGCGACCAGGTCCCGGACCTCGTTCCGAAGAGCCCGCTGGGTTTCGTTCATGAGGTGATCAAACATGTCATCGTTCCTTCGACGCAAGGTCATACGAGTTGAGAAGATCGCCACAGGTCATGCCACCATGTTGACACCCTCGGCCCCCGGGGGTCAATATCGTTCCATCGAAAAGGGAGGGTCAACATGCAGTCCCTGGATCAGCTCCTCGATTCCAAGCCTCGAATTCTCTGGGTCGGAGCCCACCCCGACGACGAGTCCTTCGCCGGCGCTGTCCTGGCCAAGGCCTCCCTCAAATTCGGCTGCCCGCTGCACTTCCTGGTGCTGACCCGGGGCGATGGCGGGGAGTTTCCGAAGTCCTGTCAGGACGGACGGGCCCTCGGTGACGTTCGCACCGGGGAACTAGACGAGGTGGTCCGCCTCTACCAGGCCACCCTGGAGTTGGAGTCCTGGTTCAACGCGTCCCTCCCCGTGGGCAGCTTCCCCTACCGCCACGAGTTGGCCGCGCGCTGGACCGAGGACGCGGGGGAGAACCCCGGGATCCGCATCGCTCGTACGATCCGGACCTTCAAGCCCGACATCGTGATCACCTTCGCTCCGGAGTTCGGCGCTACGGGCCATCCTGAACACCAGTTGGCGTCCCGCTTCACGACAGCGGGAATCCGCGCAGCGGCAGACCCCGGCGAGGTCGATGGCGCAGCCCACCGGGTTCCACACACCTACTACATGGTGAACCGATACAAGAGCCTCCGCTGGCTCGGCATGAAGCTCGACCCCCGGGAGCCCACGGAGTCCTTCGACGGTCGCCAAGAATGCGTGAACGGCAAGACCTGCTTCCAGGTCATGGCCGCGAACACCCTCCCTCACCGCACCCAGAACAACGACATGCGGATGATGCGCATGGTCTCCCGCTTCATGCACCAGGTGTACCTATACAAGGCGGATCCCTTCACCGAGATCCACGACCCATACGAAGAGCATCTGGTCCGGGGCATGGGCTGACAACCAACGCCAGCGGTCTTCGAAGTTGAAACGCAAGATCTTCCGAGTACACTACTTGGAACACAGACTTTGGAGGAAAACATGAGGCATTTAATCGAAATGGCAATCACGGCAGCGCTACTGGCGGTGCTGGCGTACGGTTGTGGAAGCCCGGAATCAAATAGCAACATGGACGTGGGCGGCGGCAACTTGGACACCACGGGAGAGGACATCCAGGTAGACAGCTCCTCCGATGACGGCGTCGGCGAAGACGGAGGACCCGGTGTTGACACAAACCTCGATGATACTGTGAACGAAGACACGCCCGGAGAGGACACCACGGGAGAGGACACGCCCGGGGAAGACACAACGGAAGACACGGAAGAACCACTGACCGGCTACACCCAGGAGTTCCTTGAGGACATCTGCCAATCCTTCTGCGACGTGAAGCAGGTCTGTGATCTGTTTGGAGAGGAGGAGGGCTGGGATACGTGCTTCCAGGCCTGCCTGCTTGGCGCTGACGATGATAACTTCGTGAAGTACGCCGGATGCGTCGCCATGCTGTGGCACTCGGAAGAGGGCGAGGCGAGCTGCGGCAGCGTCGGGATATGCGAGAACCCCCTGTCTCCTTCCGAGTGTGAAGATTACTGTGGAGGGGCGGCGAATTGCGGTTTCATGAGCGGGCAGTTGGTGGAGGTCTTCGGAGCCACCATGGATGAATGCATGATCCAATGTGGGAGCTTCGCGACGCTGGCGCCCGGAGGCGAGTTCCAGGAGCTGGTGGATTGCGCTCTCCCCGCGATGGAGTCCTGTAACGTCATGGCTGTCATGGATTGCATCCTGAATGAAACAGGAGAGGTCTGCAGCGAGCTCTGCGGGCCGGAAGGAAAAGCAGAGCAATGCGAACTGTACCCGGCCTATTGGGCAGACATGGACGCGTGCAACGAGACCTGTGAAGCCTGGGCGACCGGCCAGGTGCTTGCGGTGCAGATCTGCGTGGACATGCTTCTTGAGGATAACTTCGGAGGAGACGAGGAGGAAGGACCTCCCTGCAACGAGATAGCTCCGGACCGTTGCATGGATCCGCCCCAGGAGCTCCCGGAGGGTGCGCTTGAGTTCTGTGAAGAGCTCTTTGTCCTCTGTGAGGGCGAAGAGGACTTCGAGATGTTCGGCGTCCCGGAACTCTGCGGCTGGTTCATGGTGGGATTCCTGGCAGCGGCTCCTCCGGGAGTCTTCCACAATGATTTCCTGGCAGCCAAGGAGTGCATCCAGGAGATGGAGCAATGCGACACTGAAGGGTTCTCCTGGATGGGTTGCTTCCTGGATATCTACGAACCAGCCATGGACGCATGTGTCAAGCTGGTGCCCTGCCTTGAAGATATCCCGCTCCCGCCGGAGGACACCATCACAGTGGAGGAATGCGCCCTGCATCTGACCCTGAACCACGCCAACAATCCGGAGAAGATAGACCCTCTCATCGACTGCATCGAGGCAGCAGAGGGGTGCCCGGCCATACTGGCCTGCATGCCTCCGGACCCGGAGGTCTGACAGGAGCAGGAAGATCAATGGATATCACCGTCCCCCTCACAACAGAGTTCATCAAGCTCGACACCCTCCTCAAGTTCGCGGGGGTCACGGACTCCGGTGGCCAGGCCAAGCTCCTGATCCGGGAGGGCCTCGTCCTGCTGAACGGCAAGATCGTGACCCAGCGTGGACGAAAAATCCGCCCTGGTGACGTGGTCAAGCTCTCGGATCCTCCAGCACAGATCGTGGTCTCTGCCGCGCCCTGAAGCCATTTCGCAGCGTTGCAGACAATGGGCTACCCCTGTATGCTGCGCTGACCGTCAGGGCAGGGAGGAAACCCATGAGATCGGAGCCACATAAAATCAAGGTCATCCGGAAGATCGACTTCAGCACCCGGGAGCAGCGCGTCGACGCGCTCAAGGCTGCGTCGTTCAACACCTTCGCCATCCCCTCGGGCCAAGTGACGTTCGACCTGACCACGCAGGGCACTGCGGCCATGAGCCATGACCAGTATGCGCGCATGTTCGTGGGCGACGAGGCCTACGCGGGGAGCCGCAGCTTTGCGCGCCTGGAGGCCTCGGCCCGGGAGGTACTGGGGCACAAACATCTCTGCCCGACCCACAACCTGCACGGATCGATCAAGCTGATCTCCACGACCATGGTGGGTGAAGGAGACCAGGTAATCGGTAACGCTGGTACGCCTCGGGAGCTGACCCGGGAGAGGGCTGCGACCTTCCACGAGATGCCCACCCAGACCTCGGGGCTCTTCACCGGGGACATGGAGCCGGACGAGCTGAGGCGCGTAATCGCAGCAGGCCCCAAGACCTCCTACATCTACGTCTCGACCTTCGCAGACGGACACCGGCCCATCTCGCTGGCCAACCTGAAGCTGCTGGTATCCATGGCCGGGGAACACGGCACCTACGTGGTCCTCGACGCTTCACGCGTCGTAGAAAACGCGCGCTACATCCGGGCTCACGAGGCGGGCCACGGGGATGACTCGCTGGCGTCCCTGGTGCGTGAGATTACGTCCATGGTCCACATCTGTATCCTTGATGCAGGGCAGGAAGCGCGCTGCAACACTGGGGGACTGATCACCACTGACGACGCGGAGCTGCACAACGGGTACGCCAACGAGGTCGTGGTCTACGAGGGGCTGCACACATACGGAGGCATGGCGGGCCGGGTGCTGGAGTTGCTGGCCGCTGGGCTCAAGGAGATGGTCTTCGAGAACCAGTCCGCGTGGGTGGAGCACCAGACAGAGCTGCTGGCCGACCTGGTGGCAGATCTCCCCTGTATAGTCGGCGCCAACGGGGTCTTCGTGCACGCGGACGAGTTCCTGCCGCACGTCAGCGAGCATCAGGCGCAGACCCTGGCCGCGGCGCTCTACTTGAAGAGCGGGGTGCGGTCATTCCTGCACGGCCGCTTCTGCAGCGAGACGGTGCTCCCGATCGAGCTGCCGCGCCTCACGCTCAACGACGGGCAGGTGACCCAGTTGGCGGGTGTACTCTGTGCGCTGTACGCTGAGCGCGACAGCATCCCCGGTCTCTCCCTCACCAACACGCCCGACTGGCATGATCAGGCAGTATTCCAGTGGGAGCTCCCTTCGCTTGGTGCGTTCCGGTTTGATTGTGAGCCGCACGTGATCCACGTCTTCGAGCACATGGGTGTCACCACCCGGGAGCGACGGGAGCAGGCAAACCGCGAGGAGGGGTACAACACCTTCCTGCTGAGCAACGAGGACGTGGGGATCGACCTGCTGACCGACTCAGGCACCTGCGCGATGAGCACGAAGCAGTGGAACCGCTACCTGGGCGCTGTCGAGACGCCGGCCACGAGCGACGCGTACCTCGAATTCGTGGACACTGTGCGGGACCTGATCGGCTACGAGGTGGTCATCCCCACTCACCAGGGCCGCGCAGCGGAGCACATCCTCTCGCAGATCATGACCAATGGCCGGTTCGTGCCGGGCAACATGTACTTCACCACCACCAAGCTCCACCAGGAAATGGCGGGCGGCGAGTTCGTAGACATCATCGTCGATGAGGCGCACGACCCCAGCTCAAACTTCCAATGGAAAGGCAACATAGACCTGGCCAAGCTAGATCGCCTGGTGCAGGAGCACGGCGCTGACAGCATACGCTACATCAGCTTCGAGATGAGCGTGAACATGGCGGGCGGGCAGCCCTTCTCCATGGACAACGTCAAGGAGGTCTACGCGTACTGCCGGAAGCACGACATCCCGCTGATGTTCGACGCTACCCGTGCGTCAGAGAATATGTACATGATCAAGAAGCGGGACCCGAGATACCACGACGTCCCGGTCAAGGCGATCTTCCTGGAGGTCTTCGCTCATGGCGACGGTGTAACCTGGTCCAGCAAGAAGGACCCGCTGGTCAACATCGGCGGGTTCCAGGCGTTCCGAGAGGACGGCCTCATTGCGCGCCGGT
>CAYOTU010000193.1:6003-7125 GCA_964406905.1 uncultured Myxococcales bacterium
ACATGCTGCGTAAATGGGAGGGCACTGTCACCAACGGCGGTTTGTCGGCCGGAGACATGGTCTCCCAGGCCGAGGGCCTGCGAGAGATGGTGGATGACAACTACATAAGGGCTCGTGTCGAGCAGACCCAGTACCTGGGAAACCGGCTGCTGGAGGCCGGTGTGCCGATCATCAACCCCCCGGGCGGCCACGCAATCTTTATCGACGCGGCGCGCTTCCTGCCGCATCTGGACGCGGACGAGTTCCCGTCCCAGACGCTCTCATCCGCTATCTTCGTAGAGTGCGGTGTCCGCACCATGGAGCGCGGCAACATCTCCAAGGGGCGCAACCCTGTGACGGGTGAGAACTACCGACCGTCGCTCGAGCTGGTTCGGGTTACCATCCCCCGCCGCACCTACACCAACTCCCACATGGACACAGTAGCGGACGGCATCATCGCGCTCTACAAGCGACGTCACGAAATCAAGGGCCTCAAGTTCACCTACGAGGCCCCGGTACTCAGGTTCTTCCGCAGCCGCTTCGAGGAAATCGACTAATCTCCCCATCTGGGCTGGAGCACAGCGAGCAGCGAAGTCGAGAGCGGGCACCGCCACGTCGTCCAGGTTCGCGTCTGAGCGAAGTCAATGATAGACTGCACTCGGAAACAACGATCTGGAGGCTGAGGTCGGATGCGGATTCGGTGGGTCATCCTTGCTGTGTTACTGGCGGTCGCGGGAGGCTATTGTGAAGGACAGCTTCAGGCCAAGACACCCGCTGTCTCCATCCTCGCCCCCGCGGACGGCCTGGTCCTCCCCAACCCGATAACTTTTGAGTACACGACCTCCCCTGACATCGCCCGCGTAGCGTTTTACGTGGACGGCTTCCCCATGCAGGAGGCCCCGTTCATTCCCGCTGGCCGCTACGCGTATCGCTTCGGCGGTGTGAACGTCCTGCGCCGGGTCGAGCTGGTGGGGCTGGACTCGGACGGACGGGAAGTGGCCCGAGACGAGATCCGGGTCCTGCCCTCCGCCGGCTACCTCGTGGAGCCCCCGGGGTTCAACCGCTATGTAATCCGCGCGCTCAACGACTGGACCATCTACCCGAAGGACGGCCGTTATCCCTACTGCTGGCGGGACTGCCCGG
>CAYOTU010000194.1:0-5938 GCA_964406905.1 uncultured Myxococcales bacterium
CTGACCGAACCAAGGTCACCATGACCATCACCGACGACGGCCCCCTGGACCATGACCCGACGCCAGGCAAGATCGTCGACCCGAGCGGCCTGGGTCTGACCGCGGGGTTTGACTCGTCCTCGTCCTCCAGTGATAGCCCGAAGGATGACACATCAGGGGACGGAAGTGGTTGCTCCATGACGCAAAATGCCAGCAGCACAGGTGGATTTGTGTTGCTGTTCTTCGGGCTGTTCCTGCTGCTGTTGATTCGGCCATCGAGGAAAAGGGGCTGATCGGAACTGTAAAGCGGTTTAGAACAGTCCCTGCGTTTTTCATTGATGACCAACCAGGAATCCTCGTTCCGTTTGCGGATTTTTTCGGTGCTGGTGCAAGCGTCGCTGCGGATCTCCATGGTTTCGTATCCCCTTTCAGGCTTTCCAGCATGGGGGCGGGGGTGGAATTCGCCGCGGGTGTAGGGCAAGCAGCGAGATGAATTTAGCGAAATTCCTGAAGACTACAGAACTTCGATACCCATAGGGGCTTGGCGATCCCTTATCTCGGGGTTGTAGTAGAGCCTGACCTCCGCGCCGCCTGTGGCCGCGTTCACGGGCATGCGTGCCTTGATCCGGTACTCCAGATGGATCTTCTTGCCGACGGGGAACTCGTTCAGGTAGAGGATCAGCTGGCGTCCCGTCTTCTCCCAGGACTGGATCTTCCGCTCGACCTTGAGCCCCTCCAGGTCCTCTGTGACCAGGTCGAAGCCCGGCGGAACGCCAAGGGTCAACAGGACCGAGCCCTTGGCGCCGATGTCGTTGCGCACCACGATTGCCTTGACGCGCACGGTCTCGTCTACTTTCAGCTTCTTGCGGTCGTAGGTGACGTCGATGGAGAGGGGCGGCTTCACGTCAGCGGGCTTGTCCCATGGCACGTGATGTCCGGTCACGATCTGGTAGCCGAGGCTCCCCGTCCCCGTGAAATCGAGGGAGAGACGCGGGTTGCTCATGAGAGCTCCCCCGGGGATTTCCACCTGCCAGAGGACGTCCTTGTTGAAGTCGTCGAAGCTCTTCACGCCGAGCTCTTCCCCGTCCAGGAGGACCCGTACCTGCGCGTCCGTGGGACCGGAGTCGAGGCGCGTCGCAGCCATGAAGACCTTGAGGGCCAGGACCGTGGCCTGGGTGTTGTAGCCCCAGTTGCCCTGGGGGTCCTTGGACGCGGCCAGCCAGTCGATGATCTTGGGGATGTCTCCATGGTGTCGCCCGGCAGCGATGTACGCGAGGGCCATGAGCGCGGTGACCTCCACCTGGGCCCCGATGCCCCCGGAGCGGACCAGGGTCATGCCCTTGGGCTCCCAGTGGATCCGGTCTCCGTCCTCGATAGCGGCCCCCGCTATGCGATCCATCACATTATCCATGGCGTTGCCCTTCGCATCGGCCGCGGCCAGCGCGTTGACGCAGAGACCCAGGGTGTAGAGGTCGTCCTCTCCGCCCACGGTGCGCTTGACGTAGCCCGCTGCCTTCTTTCCGGCGGGGGTGTCGCCGTAGCCCGCTGAGCCCAAGGCCCAGGAGACGTAGCAGGTGGTACGTAGCTGGCCAGCGCCGAGGTTCTCGTTCCCCGCGTGCAGGTGCCGGTCCTCGCCCCAGGAACCGTCGGGCTTCTGGCGGGACCTGAGGAACCGAAATGCCCGGTCGATCACCAGGTCATCCACCGCGCCGTACACTGCCTGGGTGTCCCGGAGCATCATCATGCCGAACGCGGAGAGGATCACGTTGCCGACCTGGTCGCCCTGCCACCAGTTGAAGCCGCCGGAGCCGCACTCGAACGTGAGGATCCGCTGGTAGCCCGCGTTGATGTACTGCATGGCCTTCATCTCAAGCTCAGGCGTGCCCTGCTCCGTGTCCTTGAGGTATTTCATAGCCAGGACGTTGGGCCACGCGGAAGACGACGTCTGCTCGAAGCAGCCGCCCGGGAGCTTCAGGAGGCTCTCCATTCCCTGGACCACGTGGGAGGTCAGCCCGGGCAGGACCTGGACCATGGCGGTGCGGGAGCCGGGGACCGTGTTCCCCGGGAACTTGAGGTCCACGCTGACAGCGTCCTTGCCGGTGTCGGTCTTGAAAGTTCCCCCGTTCGCCGCGGTGACCTCCTGGCCGTCCGGGCGGACCTCCACGGTGCGGCGCACCGCGTCTGCGAGGCCACCCGAGCCCCGGCCGGTGACCGTGAGCGCGTGCCAGCCCGCGTCCCTGACCCGCACCGGGACTCCGAAGCCGGTGACCTCGCCGGGCCCCAGGGTCAGGACAAACTCCCCATCACCGAGGAGCTCGAACCAGGAGGCCTCCTCCACGGTGATCGTCACGGTCTGGTCCTCCTCGAGGTAGTTGTAGACCGCCACGGGGAAGGTCACCTCGTCCCCCCGGGTGAGGAAGACGGGAAAGTCCACGTCCACGAAGAAGTCCTGGAACACGGTCAAGGGGGTGTCGTGGCCGCCGATGCGACCCTTCGCGTCCGAGCCGATGGTTGACATGCGCCAGGTGGTGATCGAGTCAGCCAGGGGGATGTCCACCGTGGCCCGCCCCTCCTCGTCCGTGATCAGGCAGTCCTCAACAAAGAGGGTCTCGGGGAACCACTGTCGGACCCGGGGCGCGCTTTTGCCGGACTCGTCCTTGTCCTCGCCCGCGTCTCCGGTGCTCTTCTTCTTGTCGGCCTTGGCCAGCTTCAGAGGCGCCTCCGCTAACTCCTTCTCGACCGTCATGTCGTCCAGCATAGCGCCACCTGCAACGGCGCCGGCCATCGCCTGGGGCCTGTTCATTGCCTTGTTGCGGCCGCCACCCCGGAAGCGCACCGTGGTCATCACGGGCTGGGGGCAAATCTGCCAGTAGGTCACAGCGAAGGCCGTGTCGTCCCAGGTCTCGAACCTGGTGTCAGGGCCCGCGCTGGCCACGAGGACCTGGCCGCCCTGGCTGGTGACCCGCAGACGGCTGCCCCACACGTCCCGCCTCGCCGCGGCGCGGACGGTCTCCTTCATGGCCTCTTCCTGGCGTCCTGAGTTCCAGTACTTGCAGACATCACCGGCCTGGGCCTTCTCGATGACCTTTGCCTGGAGGGTATCGCGGTACGCGGCCATGATCTCGACGACCCGCGCCTGCTCCTCGGCCAGGGACGAAGCGCCCCGGCGTGGCAACACGACATCGCCCTGCGCGGCCACAGCGGCCTCTGCGTCGTCCTGGAGCGCGGCCCTTGTCGCCGTGTCCGCGGCCGCAACGCGGCCGATGAGCTGACCAAGGCTGAGGCCCACGCCGCGCCCGATCTGGTACGAGGGCTTCAGCAGCTCCTCTTCCAACGCAAAGAAGAGCTTGAGGAGGCCCGGACGCGCGTCCTGGAGCGCAAAGACGGCCTCGTCCACCACCTGGATCCCCAGCGCGGCGAGGACCGGACGGCCTCCGGCGTCGGTGACGGTCACGTCCACCTGCGCAGTCTCTGCGGGGCGGTAGGTGTCTTTATCGAGGCGCACGTCGAGTTGGAGAGCGCCGGGATCCTCCACGTAGACCACCCGGGAGTCCCGGGTGTATTCGCCCCGGGCGGAGAGCACGTAAGCAGAGATCGCCAGGGTCCCGGTCATGGATGGGTCGAGCTCGACGCTGTGCCGCCCCACGCCCCCGTGCAGTGGCACCGACGCGACCGCCACGGTCTGGCCGTCCCGGGTGACATCCAGGTACGCGTCGGTGACAGCGCCCGCTGCGAGGATCTCCACGTCCAGGCTGTCGCCCACCTTCAGGAGGGTGCCGCCCGTGCGCACGAGAACCCGTGCGTCGCTGTGTGACGCGTCAAAGGTGAAGCTGCGTTGCACACTGCCATCGGCCGCTGTGACGTCCAGGACCGCCTGGACCGTCGTGGTCCCCTCGGGCGGGGTCCAGATGAGGGTGGCGAGGCCGGAGGAGCCCACGTCCACGCTCCGAGTGGCGGGCTTGGCGCCGTTGAAGCGGACCGTTGCCTTGCCCGTCACCGGCTTGCCGCCGGGATCGGTGAGCGCGACGAAGAAGCGGTTCTTCACGCCGGGGACCACGACCCCGCTCTCAGGAAAGAGCGTCGCGTCCAGCGCGCTCCGAGCCACGGTGATCTGACGATTAGCGGTCTGGATCTGGCCCGCGCCGTCTGTGACCTCGATCTGGAGCAGCACCAGCGCGTTGCCGCCCTCCACGGGCTGGCCCACGAGGGTCTCGGGCAGGCGATGCTCGAAGTGGAAGATCCCTTCAGCGTTTGCCTCCCCGTCGATGACCTTCGCTGGGACCCACTCGGCCTGGTAGTCGAAGAAGGTGACGCGCACAGCGCCGCGCTCCACGGGTTTGCCGAAGAAGTAGTCGGCCCGCACGGTGCCATGCACCTCCTGCGCGGGGAGATAGAAGTCGCGGTCCAGTTCCACGCCCACCTTGAACTTGGGCAGGACGTAGCGGGACACGGTGAAGGACTTCTCGGCCCGGTTGTCACCCGCTACGATCTCCACGGTGTAGGTGCCCATGTTCACCTGCGTGGCCAGGGTAAAGCGAGTCGCCAGGACGCCGAAAGCGTTGGTACGCAGCACCTCCTTGAAAACCTTGTTCCCCTTCGCATCCCGGATCTCCACCAGCGCGTCCTCGTCCGCGGCTGGGAGCATGGCGGGGCGCTGGAGGAGGAGGCCCCGCAGGTGGACCGTCTGACCCGGCTGATAGAGGGGCTTGTCCGAGGAGAGGAAGATCCGGGTCTTTGACACCACCTCCACCTGCCCCGTCGCGGCGCTGGTCCAGCCGCGCCTGTGAGTCTCAGCGAGAATGGTCACAGGGCCTTCAGGGAGGGGCGGGAGCGCGGCGAGGGCCTCGCCCCGCCCGCCGGTGCGCACCGAGGTCTCCCAGCTTCGCTTTCCGGCTGTGGCCCGAACCGCGATGTACTGTCCTGCCAGGGGTTTGCCCTTCGCATCGGTAAGGGAGAGGGGGACCAGGGCCGGCGCACCCGCGTGAAAGGTCTCGGGCCAGATCACGGCCAGGGTAGCCCGCTCGGCCATCTGGTAGAGGCTCCTGCGGCCCTTGTAGAGGCTTCGGTCGGTCTGGAATTTCCAGGTTATGACATGCTTTGCGTCAGCGCCCGCTATCTGGAGGTCAGGGATGTCCTTGAGCCGGACCTCAAAGGTCTCCTTGCCCGCGTCCGCACCGAAATGCCCTTTGCGACGGACGATACGTTTCCCCGTGAGATCGCGGACCTCAACGCGATACTCCACGCTCCGCTCTTCGCCGGTGGTGTTGGAGAAGGGGAACCGCACCAGGAGGTCATCACTGTCCGCGGGCCGGGCCCGAATCCCGCGCTCTTCCAGGGAGACGTTGCCCTGGAGCGCGCCCGTGGAGATCTCATTACCCAGGAGCCGGAACCAGAACCCCGGCGTCTGATCCGGATTCGGCTCCGCGGCCATGGCCGCGGAGCAGGCCGGTACCAGAAACCCGAGAACCGCGGTCAACGTCATGGTGATGAGTGCTGCCTTACGCATTGTAGCCTCCTTCCGTGTGTGTCTCTTCGAGCGGGCTCTTCATACGGACCCGGTGTCGTGAGGTTCTGTCTTGTGGTTGGAAAGACCCACACGAACGTAAATGACAGTCCCAGCGGGCGCTGAGGTCTTGGATTTTACGGTCGAGTAGGGCCATAGAGTCACCCGCCCTTCGACTCCCTTCGGTCGCTCAGGATTCCGTCCGAGGCGCCGGCCTTCGGCCATCGTCTCGGACTCCACCACCGTCTTGTGCTGAACGCGTTGTTGGCAGATTGGTCTCAGCAGCCTACATCGAATCATGCTGGGGTAGTGGTGGAGCCCCGAGTGAGCAAAGCGAGCGAAGGGGCGGAATCCTGAGCGGAGGCCGAAGGCCGCAGTCGAAGGGCGGGGGAGTTCATAGCCCCACACGAACGTAAATGACAGTCCCAGCGGGCGCTGAGGTCTTGGATTTTACGG
>CAYOTU010000194.1:6038-7090 GCA_964406905.1 uncultured Myxococcales bacterium
GCCTTCGGCCATCGTCTCGGACTCCACCACCGTCTTGTGCTGAACGCGTTGTTGGAGCGCGCTGAGCCGACCTTGGCGCGTGACAACAGGTTTGCGAATCAAGGTGTGGAGTGTTAGCCATGGTAGTGAAGTAATGAAGACGCACCCAACCACATGCGAGGCGCGCGATGAGCGGTAAGACAGTCTTCATAAGTTACCGCCGGGATCCACTTGGCAAGTCGTTTGCCAGGAACATCCAGCGTGAGTTGACGCATAAGGGATACGACACCTTCCTGGACGTAGATAATATCGACGCGGGGAAGTGGGCAGACCAGCTCCGGAAGGAGGTGCCGACGCGTTCACACTTCCTGCTGCTCCTCACGCCGGGTTCGCTGGACCGCTGCAAGGATGCGGATGACTGGGTGCGCAAGGAGATCGAGCTGGCGGTCAAGCATAGGAGGAACATCGTCCCTGTTCTTGAGGAGTCCGCGAAGATCTCCGAGTTGGAGAAGGCCTGTCCGGATGATTTGAAATTCATCTTCGACTACCAGATCGCCGATGTCAGGCATGGCAGCTTTGACGCGGACATCATTGAACTCGTGACCAGGTTCATTCCACCACACAAGGCCCCGACGACGGAGAAGACAGCGCAAACGCGCATCGAGCCCACCCGGCTCAAACACGGGGCAGACCACCTGTTCGGTCGAGAAGAGGAGTTGGCAGCGCTGGAAAACGCCTGGGAAAACCCAGGCACAAACGTCATGACCATCGTGGCCTGGGGCGGGGTGGGCAAGACGTCGCTGGTGGGCGAGTGGATGGCCCGGAACGCGAAAGCCGGCTGGCCCGGCTTTGAGCGGGTCTTTGACTGGTCCTTCTACAGCCAGGGCACCAGGGAGGAGGGCTCGCCCTCTGCGGATACATTCATCAAGGAAGCCTTGATCTTCTTTGGGGACAAGGAGATGGCCGAGAGCGCCCAGGGACCGGAGGACAAGGGGAAGAGGCTGGCCCAGCTCGTCGCTGAGAGGCCCAGTCTCCTGGTCCTGGACGGCCTGGAGCCGCTCCAGCATCCGCCG
>CAYOTU010000195.1:0-7023 GCA_964406905.1 uncultured Myxococcales bacterium
CCTCCGCCCACCGCGGCGTCACCCTTCGGCCCATGCCTTGAGATCGCGATAAATCCAATCAGAGCCCGGCCAACACAAGGCGGGTATTGGCGACGTCCCGGTACATCGCCTCGACGAGGGCCTCTACGGAGGGGAACTTCCGTTCGTCCCGGAGCTTCTTTACGAACTCCAGGGATAGAACGTGGCCGTAGATATTCTCATCAAAGTCCAGAAGATGGGCTTCAACGGTGACGGGGCCGTTGTCAAAGGTGGGGCGCACGCCGATGGACGTGACACATTCCAGCTCCCGCGGCTCGGGGCTGACGCCAAGACGGGCGCGGCACGCGTAGATCCCGTTTCCGGGCAGGAACAGGTCCTCCACAGCGAGGTTCGCTGTGGGGAAACCCAGCTTGCGTCCCCGTCGGTGACCCAAGGTGACCTCACCCCGGAGGCGATAGGGCCGCCCCAGGAGCCGTTCTGCGTGGTCCAAACGCCCCTCCGCAATAACCTGGCGCAATCGGGTGCTGGAGATCCGCTCCCCGTCATAGTCCACGTCGGGGACCACTTCCACGAAGAAGTCATGGGCCTGACCAAAGTCCCTGAGCATGTCCGGGCTCCCCCGGCGGCCGCGGCCGAAGCGGGCGTCGGGGCCCAGGACCATGCCCTGGACATGAAGACGCGTCACCAG
Organism: uncultured Myxococcales bacterium; assembly: GCA_964406905.1. Classification (GTDB taxonomy): domain Bacteria; phylum Myxococcota_A; class UBA9042; order CAIXZC01; family CAIXZC01; genus CAZNWW01. Next base: position 668 of record CAYOTU010000195.1, read on the forward strand.
GCTCTCCCGAATGAAGTCCTCGGCCTCTCGCGCAGCAAACTCCTCATCAAACGGGATCACCCACATCCCCTCTGCACCCGCGTCCTTGAGGGCAGCGATCCGATCCTGGAGGGAGATCAGGGGCAGGGGAGCCCGGTCAGGCCGCAGGATCCACACGGGGTGGGGATAGAACGTCGCCACCACGGCCTCCCCATCCACCTGGTGGGCGCGCTGGACCAGTCGCTCCAGGATCCGGCTGTGTCCCAGATGAACCCCGTCGAAGTTTCCCAGGGTCAGGACCGGATTCCTCCAGGGCCTCAGGGGCAACTCCTTCTGATGAAAGATCTTCAAATGCTATCTCATCCAGGGTTGCCAGAAAAAAAGGCCGGCAGTGATAGCAGCGACCACGGCGCCCGCGGCTATCCAAAGCCACGGAAGACCCCGTCCGGAGTCATTGAACGAGCCCACAGGGACCGTCTCCTCCTCAACGATTTCATCGAAGGTGATCGAGTCGATGTACTCCATGTCGGTATCCCCGACGTCCGTGATCTGGGGGGGGGGATCGGAGACCGCGCGGACTGTCCCCGGCGTGGTGGATTCAGGATCCGTACCTCTGACTGCCGTGGGGGGCTCGATACGGTCAGGCCGGGTGTCCTTGGATGGAGTTTCCTGTGGGTCCTCCAGGGGGGCATCCAGGAGGGCCTCCTCCTCACGGTGGATCCGGTCCCGGGTCTCCACGAGCATTCGTGCGAACTCCCGGGCCGTCTGGGGGCGGCGCGAGGGCTCCTTGTCGAGAAGCACGGCCAGGAGATCGTCCGCCAGCGGGTGGATATCCAGGAAGGGATGGGCCACGGTCAGAGGCGTCGGCAGCTCCTGGATGTGCTTGAGGAGGACCCCCACACCGCTGTCCGCGTCGAAGGGAGGATGGCCGCAGAGCATCTCGTAAAGGATCACACCCAGCGCGTATAGATCCGAGCAGGGGGTGGCCTCCCGCCCATGCGCCTGCTCCGGGCTCACGTAGTGGGGGGTCCCCGGAATCATCCCCGTGTCGGTAATTCTGGCCGTCGGCGTATGCTCGGAAATCTTCTTGGCGATACCGAAATCAAGGACGGAAACAAAGTCATTCCCCTCTCCGTCCTTGCCCAGAAAAAGGTTGTCGGGCTTGAGGTCCCGGTGCAGGATGCCCGCCTCGTGGGCTTCCGCCAAAGATTCGCAGACCTGCTGTAGATAGTCCACGGCCCGGTCGAAGGGGATCGGTGCGTCCTGCTCGATGACGTCGGTGATAGGGAGGCCCTCAAGGAGCTCCATCGCGAAATAGAGCTGTCCGTCCTCGGTTACGCCGAAATCGTGGACCGTGATGGTATGCCGGTTCTTAAGCGCGGCCACCGCCTGGGCCTCACGGAGAAAACGAGCGACGTAGCCCTCGTCCGTCGCCAGGGCCCGCTGCAGGACCTTGATGGCGACCTTACGGTTCAGGTACTTGTGTATGGCCTCGTAGACCACGCCCATGCCGCCTTGGCCCAGGACGCTGGTCACCTGGTATCGGTTATCGATCACCCGCCCCACCAGATCTCCGGAGAGCGAGGCAATTATCGGCGTGGCCTCCCATGCCTCATCTTCTGAAGGCTCGGCAGGGGGAGCGACCCCGGCCGCTACTTCCGAGGCTGGCTGCGGTGGTGGCGAAGCCGGCTGGAGTCGTTGCGCTGGCATAAACTCCTGGCCGGGGCCGATGATGAGGCCTGTGGGAATCGCAGGGAGCCCCGCCAGTGAACGCAGGTTCGACACATCAATGCTGCGCCGGAATTTGATCAGGAAGCCTCGTCTGCTCAGATGCCGGATCACCCGGCCTTCCAGGTCCAGGGTCTGGTCCATGGGCAGCAGGACCCGCACCTTGACCCGCTGATGGATCTCGGGAAGGACCGCACTCTTGACTGGACAGACCTTGAGGTAAAGATACTCGCGAATCGCCTTCGCCAGGTTCTTCGGATCGCTCAGGTCGGTGACGTTGTTGAAGACCATCAACTGCGCCTCATTCCTCCACCCTAGGAAAGCAGGAAATCCGGCCAAAGTCAAAGAAAGGCACCGAAAAACGGGGGGATTTTAGTCGTTGCGGGCGCAGGGGTCCACGTGGAGATCCGCGCAAAGGCCCCAGATGCCCAAACCTTCGCTGTCTGCACGGGCCTCCTCGGCGAGGAAGGCCTCGTTGCAGTGAGGCTCTGCGAACGCGTCGTAGGTGCAGACGTGCCCTGTCGCCACCATGAGCAGGTTCACGTTCACCCCGTCCACGAAGACATACTTGAGCTTGCGGCCGTACTTGTCCTCCTCGGGTCCTGAGATGGGGGAATCCATAAGACAGACTGAGCGTTCCAGCACCCAGCCTCGGAGAAAGTCCCCCGCGTCGCCCCCCCCGCAGGTGACCGGGTCGAGAGCTGAGTCCTGCATCGCGTCCTTGTCAGGCTGCTCCGGCGCGTTGATCCCGAGTAGGCGGACTTTGCTCCCGTCTGAGAGGGTAATGGTGTCACCGTCGTACACGGACGCCACCGTGCTCCACTGCCCCCCCGCACATTTGGCGGGAGCCAGGTAGCACAAGGCTGGAACCTCAGTGCCTTCCAGGCCATCGATGGGCAGCCCGGGACAGGCATCCTCCTGGTCGCATGCTGCCAGAAGGAGGACGAACAGCGGCACCGCTGTTGTTCTTCGAATCCTCATTACTCCCCCTCAAGCGCGTCGGCCAGGCCGCAGCGCAGACCCAGGATCCCCGGCGTGCCCAGATCCCCGCCGGAAAACCGCGCGGCCACTTCGGCCGTATGCCAGACCTCGCCCTGATCGTTGCTCACTGCGGAGACCTGCTCCGCGCATAGTTCCAGGGAGGCCCCCGGCACCACATCCGGGAACCCGATGCCAGGCACCAGGTAGGGGATGTCGTCAATCACGATCCCATCGGGGGTCAGGATCTGGACCCGATTGGTACGGACGGCCACTGCATAATCGTTCGGCAGTTCCAATGCATGGTCAGGGAGCGAAAAACCTGTGAAGGTGCAATGGACTTCCTGGAGGCCACCGTTGGCCGACGAATCAGCGCTCCCCGCGGCCACGAAGACCGCACCGGGGAGGACGGGCCCTTCGCAGGAGAGCACTACGTTCGCCGCACCGCTAACCAAATGGAGACCCCCGGGATCGACGGGCCATGGCAGAACATTGCGCAGTTCCACCCACTCGGCGGCCACGTCCCCGCCTGAGGGTGCTACCATGACCTCGGTGAATACCAGCCCTCCTCGAGGCGGTGGTACGTCCACGTTTCGGCAGTCCCCTTCATCCATATCACACGCACTTGCTGTGACGACCCACACGGCCACCAGGATCGCCCTCTTCATGATCTCAATCTCACTTAGAGCACAGAGGGTGCGATGCGTGTAAGAAAGTTATGCGCGGACTCGGAGATGTCCCCGTGCGCGTCCATCTCCTCGATGACCACCAGCTCATCCAGGGGCTCCTTGAGCCCGGTCTTGCGGGTCCAGAGGGCTCGCAGAAGGATCTCCACAGAAGCCCTGGCTGTGACCCCGGCATCCCTCCACGCCGGGAGGACCAGCCCGACTCGGCGCACCTTCAGTCCCAGGACCGCCTGCATGAGCCCGTCCACCATGGTCCGGTAGCGCTCCATGCCGTAGCCCTTGGGCGGTCCGAGCCCGTAATAAAGAACCCAGTCAAAGCGGACCCGGCGGCCGGCGGGCAGAAGAAGGCGTTCGCCGGCTTCGGCTCTGAAGCTGCCGGCCTCCGCCAGGCCGGCAGCTTCGTCCAGTCCTGGGCCCCGATCCGCGAGGAACCGCGAAATCGTCCCGTGGAGGCGCCAATCCACCAAGCCCGACAAGCCGTGGGGCGGCGCGTCGACGTTGAACACGGGGAGGGCCAGGAGATCGCCCGCTGAGGTGTCGAGCTCAGCCAACGTAGGGGTCAGTAGGTCAAACTTCATCAGCAGCAGAGGCAGGGGCGGAATCCGGGGAGGCCTCTCCCCGCGCCTCGATAGCGACGCGATCGAGGACTCCATTGACAAAGGAGGGTGAGTCCTCCGAGCCGTATTTTTTGGCCACCTCTATCGCCTCGTTGATCGCCACCTTACGGGGCACGTCAGCCTCGTAGAACAACTCGTATGCGGCCAGACGGAGGATGTTCTTGTCCACCATCGCCATACGCTCGAGACGCCAGTTCGTGGAGTGGCGCCGGATCACAGCGTTCAACTCCTCGTAGTGCTCGACGACTCCGCTGACCAGACTCCCCAGGTAGGGATCCGGCACCCCCTCGTCGGAAAACGACATGTGGAAATGACGGACAGCGAGGCCAGCTCCAGTCTGGTTGAACTCCATCCCGAAGAGCACCTGGAGGGCCTGTTCACGTACCTTTCGTCGAACACCCATGGGTTACTTCTCTCCCGATCGATTCAACTCTACAGGGCCTTGTGCACCTGGGCAAGCTCGATCGCAGCGAGCGCTGCCTCGGCCCCCTTGTTGCCGCCCTTGGTTCCGGCTCGCTCGATGGCCTGCTCCAGGGAATCCGTGGTAAGAACCCCGAAGGTGACAGGCATCTTGCCGCTCATGCCTGCCTGCGCGACGCCCTTGGAGACCTCCGCAGCGACGTACTCGAAGTGAGGGGTGCCACCCCGGATCACCGCGGCGACGCAGATCACCGCGTCCACCTCGTCCTTCTCTACCACGCGCACAGCGACCCCCGGGACCTCCCACGCACCAGGTACGCGAATCACGGTGATATCGTCGTCCTTCGCTCCGTGACGGAGCAGCGTATCCAGTGCCCCCTCGAGGAGGCGATCGGTGATCAGGTGATTGAACCGGGACACGATCACAGCGAAGGTAAGTCCCTCCGCGTTCAACTGGCCTTCGATAAATTTCGGCATGGTTCCTCCTGGAAAACTCGCCTGCTAATTAGCGTTCACCACCAACTCTTCGTCCCCGATCCAGGCACGCTTGACCTGAATCTTGGAAAACTCGCCTGTGGTGGAGAGGAGTTGGGTATCCTGCATCCGGCAAGAATGTCCCTGCTCGTTGGTGTACTGGGTACCCTTCGCGGCGCCCTTGAAGTGGACCACGAACTCGTCGGGCTTATCCTTGTCCACGGTAATTTTTTCGATCACCGCGTCCCCGTAGACTGTGATGCCCTGCATCTTCGGGCTGAAGCTCCCCTCAACGACGAAATAGAAATGCGCGCCGGGCCGAAGCTCGGTGAGGGACCCCTTAAAGGAAAGATCCACCTGGTTCTCGTCATTCTTGCGCTCACCCTCGAAGAAAGGACCGTCCCAGGTAAGCCCCTTGGCCCAAGGCGAAACGAAGAACTCCATCTCGCTGTAGGTGTCCTCGTTCTGGTCCCAGCAAATGTTGGCGACGTTGATATTGGCCTGGATCATGGTCTCGCCAGGGTCGTCCTCCGCCACGTAGTCCTGCCAGTATCCGTCGAGACCGAGTTGTAGGCTCTTCGCTGGGTCGGACAGCCAATCCAACTCCAGGGTCATCTCGCTCTCCATGTCGGCCAGATAGCCGTTGGCCGCGTCCGCACCGTCCCGGACCGAGCTCCCGGTGAGGTACTCCTCCCAGAAGACCTCCGTGGCGTTCTTCACCAACCGCGCGTCATCGCATCACCGGAAGCCGAGCACGGTACGTTGACCATTCGCGAGGATGCCCGGCAGGTTATCGTCCCAATCATCGGTGCCCCCTCCGTTGCCGTCCCCCATGGTCTCGCAGCCCGCCAGGAAGATAATCCCCGGCCCCCGGAAGGGATTGGCAAAGAGGAGCTCCTCCATACGGTCCCGATTGTAGAGCACGTCGCCGAAGCCGCCCGCATTCGCTGTCATACCGATGGGCTTCCAGACCTCGCCGGTCTTAGCCTCCTCGCGAACCCCCTGGCCGTACCAGATCAGCACGTCGAAGGGGTGGGATCCCAGCAGGATGTCGTCTATCCGCGAGGGCTGGACATAGGTCTGCTCTATCGCCTGATCAAAAACGCCCGAGGCCTTCGCTGCATCCACTGCGCCCTTGAGGCTGACACCGCCGTCCCCCCACAGATCGCCGAAGGTATTCACCACGTAGAAATGGCGGGCGCTTATGTCCACCTGAGAGGGCTCATCCGGGAGGTCCAGTGCATAACGCTTCACGTGGGTGGGGTTATCCAAGGCATGTCCGTCCAGGGCCTTGAGCAGAATCGGCCAGCCCACACCCCGCTTCTCGATCATGGCCCCTTCGCAGTCGGTCCACATGGCCTGGCCCGCGTCAAAGGTCTGAACAGCGACAACGCAGTCCTCCCCAGTACAGTGCCGAACCAGGGCCCCGGCACGGCTCGATACATCTACCGCAAGGCCCCACATAACCTCGACA
>CAYOTU010000196.1:0-7004 GCA_964406905.1 uncultured Myxococcales bacterium
CGTGACCTGTGTGGATCCAGTTAGCTGCGAGTAACGAGTCGAGGGGCTTTGGATGAAGACAATCTGAAGAAGTTGTACGGCTGTAGCTCTTCATTATGGGATCGGCACCTTTAGGGGTCTCTCCGAGGAGATTATAGAGGTCTCCACCGGCCACAAGTCGGACTCTCCCCACACCGCAAGGAACTCTGAGGTCCATGCCCCTGGTCAGCGGGAGAGTTCGTCCTCGAGGTAGCGGATGATGGCCCGGAGTTGGGCCTCGTGCTGTTCCTCCTGGTTCGCCATCTCTTCGAACAGGCGCTTCGCCATCTCGCCGGGCGCGCGTTTTGCCGTGGCCCGGTAGCGGTTTTGGGCCTCCCGCTCCTTGGGGATCGCCAGGGAGGCGACCTCGATCATGTAGCGGAGTTCCCGCTTCCGGGTGGTGTCGTCGCTCATGCTCCCCTCCTCAGGATGACGGGAAGGTGATTCGGCCGCCGATGAACCCGAGCCCCAGGATCACCGGCAGGTGCAGGGTCAGGAGGATATCGTATCCCATTCCTCCGCCGCCCATACGCAGCCCCAGCGCGCTCGCTCCCAGGACCAGCAGCAGGGCCGATAGACCTATCTTCCAGCCGAAGAGCGACGTGAGCCGTCCCTCGTACTGGTACCGCCAGTCCATGAGCCCCGAGAGGATCGACACCGGGGACGCGGCCAGGCCGATGATCAGATTGATCAGGGCCGCTGTCTCGCAGACCTCGCATGCGAAGATTCGCCCCGCCAGATGGAGGATAGCGGCCACCGCGCAGAGTGCGATGGGAAAGTGGACCGAGGCCGGGTGGGCGTGGAGCGCCTGGGCCAGTCGGGCGAATTCGGGGACCGGCTCCGGCTCTGCGATAGCGGGCACTGCCACTGGATCCTGGAGGATTCCTACCCTGGGGAGGCGCTCCAGACGATCCTTCGGGTGGGGCGCCATGGTGATCTCGCGGCTGAGATCCGCGCCCGCGTCATGGGCCCGGACGTGGTTGCCGCCGCGCCAGAGGCCGGAGCCCGTCGCGTCGTAGACCACGCCGTCCACAGCGATATAGGCAGCGCGCCCGTCCTGCCCGTCGAACCCGGCCAGCTCTTCCTGTGTGAATCGTTTCTCGCTCATAGGGTGAATCTAGCACAATCGGAAGGGCGATAGAAGTCTGTCACATAGTCTGTGGCTGGAAGATTGGCAGCGGATCCAAGCTGTTCTAGACATCTTCAACTCCAAAGATCTTCACAGATGAGTCAAGTTTTTTCTCGTTGGCAACGTCCGAGACGGTTGACACCTGCGCCTTCGGCTTGGTCCCGGTTCTGATTGATTTTGTGGGGCCGTCAGCACAGAGTTGCCTGGTGCGCATCAATCAGGTTTGATGCCCGAGTCTGACAATGGAGGTTAACCAATGGGCAGTCGCCAACTTGACCCAGCGGCTATGCTTGCGGGGTGGCTCAGCGGAATGCTCTGGATGGTTCTCCTGGTGCAGGTCGGCTGTTCCGGGTCGGGGACGACTTTTCCGGGGGACCTGGCGGGGGACCTGGAGCCTGGTGACATCGGGGTCACGGACTGGAGTCCATGGGACACTCTGCCTGCAACTGATACCCAGGATGCGTCCCGAAACGGGGACGCGGTGGACGTGTCCCGAGCTGGGGACGCGGAGTGCGCCGATTGTGTCCCAAGCCCCGACGCGCCGGAGGTACGCGGGGAGGCCAGCGCTGGTCATCCTCATCCAATATGGCTATGGAACCTGCCCGTGGGCGTGACGGGGTTCCGCTTTCGGCTGAACCAGGGGGCCTGGGAGGAGGCAGCGCCGGACGCGACCTCTTACACTTCGGTGGCGCCCCTGGAGCCGGGCGCTCACCTCTTCGAGGTCCAGGCCATAGACAGCAGCGGCCAGACCTCCGCCTCGGGCGCGTTCGAGACAGTCGTGGAGTACTTCGAGCGTCCTGGGTACTGGAACGGAGTGGCCCGGGACCTAGCCCGATCGCCCCTGGGAAACGAAGCCGCTATCTCAGCTCATAATTGCTATTTCCCCCTGGCCGACCCGCTCATGAGCATCGACGCCACCTTCTTCATGGTCCACGAGGCCATTGCTGGCGGCGCGGACCTCATCGAGCTCGATATCAAGGAAGAGGGCGGCGTGATCCACGTGGACCACGACGACGACGGTGACCCTGACGGGGCCCACCTGGGCGACGTGCTCGACGATCCGGTTCTCCAGGCTGGCGACCAGATCCTGTTCATAGAGATCAAGGAGCAAGAGCCAACCGAGGCCTTCATCGCCGACCTCCTTGATCTACTGAATGCCCGACGGGAGCACTACGCGAGGAACGGTCGGCCCGTGGTGCTCAGGGTCTTCCACCCCAAGCAGGAGAACATCTCCCTCGCCCGTGAGCTTTAGGACTCGGGCGCGTATCCCCTCATTGAGCACTATGTCCGGCTGTCAGTGCTCTTCGGCAAGGACAACTTCCCGAACCTCGCCAAGTTCCAGGACGAGATCGCTCAGGCCGCGGTCAGCGGCTACGGGATGGTGGAGTTCCACTATCAGGATCGGGATCTCTTCGGGAAGCTGGTCTACGCCCGCTCCCTGGGGCTGGGCATCAACGTCTGGACCGTGCCCGTGCCCATGGGCGAGGTGTTCGTCACGGGCCTCAGAGAGGAGGTGGACGCCATCACCACCGACTGGCCCGTGGACAAGGCCCGGGCCGCGGTCGAGGAGGACAACGTCCTGGTCTATCTGAACACCTGGGATCAGCCCCACGACGGCGACACGGTGACCTGGCACAAGGAGGACGACGGTCTCTCCCTGGCGGGGATCAACGGGCCGGACCGACCCTCGGGAGAGGAGTGGGGGGTTGGGCAGGGGCTGTTCGGGACGGTGCTCGCGTTCGAGCCGGAGGGCTCACAGCATCTGCCTCTGTACGACGCGGATTGCCTGCCGGACAGCGGCGTCTTCGTGACCGCTGCGGTTCGGTTCGACGATCTGGACCTGGAGGACGGCGAGACCCAGGTAATCCTGGCCAAATCCGACATGGCTGGGTGGACGCTGGAGCTCCACGATCCCCCCGGGGAGGGCGAGGTCCGGATTCGGTTCGGGGTCTTTGTGGACGACCTCTACCGATACGCGTACGTACCCGTCGACTGGGTCCTCAACGAGATCGACGCCTTCTTCCTCGTGGGAGCCTACGACGGCGACGGGCAGGTCCGCCTTTGGGTGAACAACGAGGACGAAGCCGTGGTCGGGGAGGGCGTCAGCGGCGGCGTGGTCAACAACGACAGTCTGGCGCTCCTGGGCGCGGACCCCCACGGCGCGGCCAAGCCCCGCTACTACTTCGACGGTGTAATCCAGCAGGCCATGGTGCTGCGCTGGGGCGAGCATTGAGGGCCCTTCATCCCTCTCTGTTATCAGAAGGGAGAAAGCGTGGGGACGGAGCCTCCCGGTGGACGTGGTCTTCATGGGCCGCAACTTCAAGATCGGAGTCGACTGGAGTTTTTAGTCTGAAAAACGCTTGATTTTTCGAACCCGATCCGAATACTAAGCGCCTGCCCGCGTTGCGCGGGCTGGTTACCATATGGAGGACAAGGCAAATGGCCAGCACCAAGGACCTGACCCGCGAGGAGCGGAAGAAGGCCAAGCGTGGACAGCGCAAGGAACTGAAGAAGGTCTACATCGAGTTCACTCGTGAAGACCACAAGAAGTTCAGGAAGGCCCCCAATGGCGGCGTCAAGGGCTTCAAGCTGGGGACCAACGAGGAGGACTGATGCCGGTCCGCAAGGCGGTCATCCCCGCTGGCGGCATGGGCACGCGCCTCTTCCCTTTCTCCCTCGCTGGCCCGAAGGAGCTGCTCCCCCTCGGCGACAAGCCTGCGATCCACCACGTGGTGGAGGAGGCCGCTGCCGCTGGTATCGAGACGATCATCCTGGTCCTCTCGGGTTCCAAGTGGGCCATCGCAGATTACTTCTACCCGCCGGAGCATATCCTGGACAAGCTCCCCGACGACGACCGACGTCGGCGTGTGGAGGAGATCCGGGATCTTGGCAGTCGGGTGGAGATCATCACCGTAACTCAACGAGAACCCCTGGGGCTGGGGCACGCTGTGGGCTGCGCCGCTTCCGTAGTGGGGGACGAGCCCTTCGTCGTGATCCTTCCGGACGACATCCTGACACCGGCCACTACGGAGATGCTCCCCCTCACCGCTGCCATGATCGCTGGGCACGAGGCAACAGGCCAGGGGGTGCTTACCCTGCGGCGGGTCCCCGACGAGATGGTATCCCGCTACGGCATCGCAGCGGTTGCAGGCGACTCACCCCCCTGGCGGGTCGCCTGGACCGTGGAGAAACCCGCTATCGAGGACGCGCCCTCGAACCTGGCGATCATGGGCCGATATCTCCTGCCCGGCAGCGCAATGGCCCTGCTGAGGGACGAGACGCCCTCGGTTCAGGGTGAGATTCAGCTTACCCCGGTCCTTGATCGTATCGCCCGCGAGGGTGGCATGGCCGGGATCGACGTTACCGACTATCGTTACTGGGATTTGGGCAGCATGGCGGGTTTCCGAGCTGCCAACGCGGCCATGGCCTTGGAGGATCCCGACGTGGCACCCCGGATTCGGGAACTCCTGGGGCAGGAGAGACGCTGATGTTCGAGACTCAAGCTGATCGACTTCACGAGCTGCGCCGTCGCCACGAGAACCTTCGGGGGTGTCTTTGACCTGGACGGCAAGCGTGAACTTCTCCTCGCGATAGACAAAAAAACAGCAGCCCCCGATTTCTGGAACGATCGTAACACGGCCACCGGCGTCCTCCGGGAGCAGTCCAGCCTGAAAGGGCTGCTCTCCCGGATGGAAGAGACAGCGACCGCGCTGGACGACGTCGAGATCCTGATCGAGATGGCCCGGGAGGAAGCGGACGAGGCCCAGCAGCCGGACATCGAGGCAGGCCTGGCCGACGCGGCCAGGCGCATTGATCGCCTCGAGCTGGCCCGAATGCTCTCGGGGCCTCTCGACGCAGGCAACGCGTACCTCGTGATCAACGCGGGCGCGGGCGGCACTGAGTCCCAGGACTGGGCCGAGATGCTCCTGCGCATGTACCTACGCTACTGTGATCGCCAGGGCTGGAAGGCCGAGCTCATGGATCACCAGGCCGGCGATGAGGCGGGGATCAAGAGCGTAACGATCCACGTAGTCGGGGAGAACGCGTACGGCTTCCTCAAGGCTGAGAACGGGATCCACCGTCTGGTGCGGATCTCGCCCTTTGACGCAGCTCACCGGCGTCATACCTCCTTCGCTGCGGTCTTCGGTTACGCTGAGGTGGACGACAGCATCGAGATCGAGATCGATGACAAGGACCTTCGCATTGATGTCTACCGGGCCAGCGGCGCGGGGGGACAGAAGGTAAACAAGACCAGCTCAGCGGTGAGGATTATCCACCTCCCGACGAACATCATCGTTCAATGCCAGAACGAGCGCTCGCAGTACAAGAACAAGGACATGGCCATGAAGGTCTTGAAGTCCCGGCTCTATGAGTTGGAGCTTCAGAAGCAGGAAGAAGAGAAGGCGAAGGTCGAATCCACCAAGCAGGCCATCAACTTTGGCTCGCAGATCCGCTCCTATGTTCTCCATCCGTATCGCATGGTGAAGGACCACCGCACGGGCATCGACGTGGGCAACGCGGACTCGGTGCTTGACGGCGATCTCGATCAGCTTATCCAGGCCTACCTTATGAAGACCGGGGGAGATGTATGAAATTCGTCGCCATCCTCTGTGCGGTAGTGATTCTCGCAGCGGGCTGTACCCGCACCACGGACGATCCCGCCGCGGACACGAACCTTCCGCCCGACGACACCGTCGAGACGGACGTAAGCGCGGACATCGAAGTGCCCGGCGACGACATAGCGGAACTGGACACTGCGGCGGACATGGCTCAGGACCTCTGCGTCCCGGATTGCGAAGGCCTCGAGTGCGGCTGGGACGGCTGCGGAGGCTCCTGCGGGGACTGTCTCGAGGGGGCTAGCTGCGAGGCGGGACAGTGCTGCGTGCCCGACTGTGCGGGTAAGGACTGCGGCCCCGACGGCTGCGGGGGCGTCTGCGGGGATTGCCCCGGCGGCGGGGTTTGCTCGGGTGGGAGCTGCTGCATACCCTCGTGTGAAGGCAAGGAGTGCGGGCCCGACGGCTGTGGGAACTGGTGCGGTATCTGCGAAGCTGGCACCCTCTGTGTCCTGGGCGACTGCGCGCCGGATTCGGACCAGGACGGGATCCCCGACAGCGCGGACCCCGCGCCCCAGGACGACACCTTCCCGGGGACCGTCGTGGCGGACGCTGTCTACGCGCACACCAAGGACGCGCTTTACGTGATGAACGTCAAGACCTACCAGCTAGACAAGGTGGGTGACTTCCAGTGGACCGACGACGGCGGGAACCATCTGGTGACCGACATCGGGGTGGATCGCTACGGGGTCCTCTACGCGGTCACCTTCACGGATGTCTACGTATGCAGCCCTGTCAACGCAGGTTGCCTCAGGGTGGGCGGCCAGCCCGAGGGCGAATCCTTCAACGGCATGACCCTGATCCCCCAGGGCTACCTGGACCCCTACGAGGACACCCTCGTGGCGATCTCCGAGGACGGGGGCTGGTACCGCCTCTCCCTGAGCGGGGGACAGTTCTCCGCGTACAAGCTGGGCGAGTACGGCGCGCCGTACAGTTCAGCGGGGGATGCGTACTCCATCGACGGCGTGGGCACCTTCGCCGCGGTCCACAAGGAGGGCGCGCCTCAGGACTTCCTGGTCCAGGTGAACCCCTCCAACGGCGCGATCATCGCGGAGATCGGACCCATCGATGATTACACCGGGATCTTCGGACTGGCCGGCTGGGCCTCGAAGGCCTTCGCTTTCGACAAGTACGGGGACGTGATCCTGGTGGACACGACCACGGGCCAGACCGAACTCCTCCACGAGACGGGGCTTTCCTGGTGGGGAGCCGGGGTCCGCACCGTCCTCGGGCCGTGACACTAA
>CAYOTU010000197.1:0-5055 GCA_964406905.1 uncultured Myxococcales bacterium
ACTCTTGCACCCCCATATCTTGTACCAGGTGGCGCTAACCGTCCACCCCCTTTTATTCTATTCCATCCCCCATGGTCATGAAAAGCGAAATATGATATGCAGGCGGCCATGGCATCCCCGACTCCAGACATCCGGTCGAAATCAACGAAGGAAAAGGCCATCGATCAGCCCCGTTTCGACGCGCTCATCGCTGACGCACCCTGGCGCAAAGTGACCCCCGGCCTCTTTCACCGACGAATCGCAGGGGACGGGCCCAGGGGCCCCCTGCACGTCAACGCGGTTCGCTTCGACCGGGCACGCTTCACCTTCCGCATCGTGGACTTGGGGGGCCGGGACAACGAGCAGGAGCCGTTTGTTACGGCTGCGGCCCGCAGCGGCGCTGTGGCCGCAATCTCCGGGGGCTTCTTCCTCGACTCGGAGCCGGACATCGAGGCCCCCGCCGCACGATTCGACCCCGTAGGCCTCCTTCTCTCGGATGGCGTCGTGCTCCAGCCTCCAGTGTTCCGTCGGGGCGCCTTTGTCCAGGATAAGAAGGGGCATTGTCATATCCGGGAGATCGGCCTGGCCGGGATCACTGTGATTGGTCCGAAGCAGATACTCATTGGCCGCGTGAACCCCAGAATCCGCCGGGTGGAGGTCCCCTCGGCCTTCACCCGGGCGATTGGCGGCCCCGATGTTGACCACCCGGGTCCGTCCCTGACTTTCTCGGGTCGTCGGGTCATCGCTGCCACCAATGGTGGCGTTCACCGGATCCCGCTTAACGGCTTTGTCCTCTGCCTCCCGGATCGACCCGAATGGCGGGACTTGGCAACGGCCTTTCCGCCGGGCACCGAGGTGGTCTGGCGGCTCGCCGAGATCCCGCGAGCCGCACCCCTCCGGGACGCAATCGCCGGCGGCCCGGTGCTGGTCCGAGACGGCCGCAGATCGATCGATTTCGGCCGCGAGGACTTCATCCCGGGGGTCCCGCCCGCGAACTTCAGCGAGGACGAAACCCGCGACAGGAACATCCTGCCGCGCCTGGCCGTCGGCATGACCCCGACGCACCAGGTGGTCTTCGCCGCGGTGAACGAGCGTAACTTCAGCCACAGCCAAGCTCTCGGAATGACCCTGAAGGACACCGCGCGCCTCATGCGCAGCCTGGGCTGCGACCAGGCCCTCAACCTGGACGGCGGCTCCTCCAAGCGCATGCTCCTCCAGGGCCGCACTCTCGATCTACCCACCACGGAGATCGTCGAAGAACAAGAGGAGGAGTTGCCCCTCCAGCCCGTGCATACGGGAATCCTTGTCCTGGCGAAACCTGGATCTTCGTAGCGTAGAGAAGTACCATTCAGCAGTCACTGCCATGGAGGTTCCCATGCGCCTTCTCCTCGTCATCACCTTCCTCTTGAGCCTGGCCACCCCCGCACAGGCTGCCTGGATTGAGCAGCACTCCATCTGGGGGGACGGCAACACCTTCGGCGGTGTCGCTGCTGGAAGCGGCCTCGTCGCCGCGGCCGCAGGCGCTCTCAGTGACGGCCAGGGCGGCAGCAAGGCCGCGATCTTCTATACCAAAGACGGCGGCCAGACCTGGAATGAGACAGGCCTCGGCGGCCAGTTCGAGTTCATTATCTTCCTGGATCTCGCCAACGAGAAGATCGGGTTTGGCGGCGGTCTGGGGTTCTTCAAGACCACCGACGGCGGCCAGAGCTGGGAGACGGTCACCATCCCCGGTGGGGGCTTCATGACCGTGGTCAGCGCGGTCCAGGTCCTGGATCCCGCCAAGGTCTTCGTGGGCATGGAGAACAAGCTGGTCCGGACCTTGAACACGATAAACTGGGAGGTCACGGACACGGGGATCGACTTTGGTATCCTGGACCTGCACTTCATCGATCAGGATCAGGGCTGGATCGTCGGTGGTGTCGTGGACGAGGAGGAGGATCCTTCTGGCGAGGAGCCCCCCACCAAGACCGTCGCGGCCAAGGGCACGATCCTGTACACAGCGGACGGCGGCAAGACCTTCGCGCCCCTCGTCGGCGGTCAGGAGGAGGTCTACACCGGCGTCACCTTCGTGTCCCAGAACATCGGGATCCTGGTGGGACATGACAAGGACTTCAAGTACTTTGTCCGGCGCACCACCGACGGCGGCCAGTCCTGGATCGACGTCGAGGTTCCCCCCCACCCGTCCGGAAGCGACATCGTCAGCCTCTCCGCACCGGAGATGATCAACATGGGCCAGGGCTGGATCGTGGGCGGCGCCGGATACCCGGACGGAGGCATGGGCAACAAGCCCGTCTTCCTACGTACCTGGGACGGTGGCCTCTCCTGGGAGCACGATACCTCCTACGACGGCACCGGCGGAACACTGATGGCCGTGTCGTTCTACAATGAACATCGGGGCTGGGCTTGCGGCGACGGGGGCCTCATCGTGGCATGGAACGACGGAACACCGTACATCCCGCCAGATCCGGGACCAGATGCGGGGGTGATCCCGGGCCAGGACATCGTCGGTCCTGAGCTGGATGTCTGGACCTGGGGAAATGTCCTGGGCTCCTTCGACGACGAGGGCAACGTGGGTCCTGGCGGCGGCTCCGGCGAGGGCCCCGACGACCCTGACGGCGACGCGTCCGGAGGCAAGGACGGCGGCGGCGGTGGCTCGAACTGTGAGACCATCACCGAGACCACGGGTGGATGCAGCGCCGCGGGTGCGACGTCCCGCACAGCGTCCGGCGCGGCCCTCTTCCTCCTCTTGGTCCTCCTCGTCCTCCCGCTGATCCTGCGGCGCGGTGGCGCCGCTCTCCTGCCCCTCCTCGTCCTCGCCATGACCCTCGGTGCCTGCGGGGGAGAAACCACTGAAAGAACCGTCTGTGCGGACACCACGGGGCCTCAATGGGAGGAGCTGGCGAGCCTCCCCGATATCGGCGGTCCCACAGAGAAGCCCCCCGGCTGGACCTGCACGCTCACCACGTCCGAGGCCATCCCGACCCTTACAACCACCGATGGCCGCACAGCAGGCGCGGGGGGTGCGATCGCGTTCGTTCGCACTGTCGAGGGCGGCGGCAGCGATCTCTGGTTGACCTCCGCGGATGGACAGGAGGTCCGCCTCACTTGGTTCGACGACCCCGCTGTCGAGGTTCGTGACCCGGCCTGGTCCCCGGATCGCTCCCAGGTAGCGTTCGCATCAAACTTTCGCGCTGGCATGACCGACACACGCTGGAATCTCTTCGTCGCCGCTGTGGATGGCTCTGCTTGCTGGCAGGTAACGCCCGACGCGTCCGCAGTACAGATCCTAGAAGCCGGGGACATGGACGCCACGGTCACGGGAAATTTCCAGGCAAGCATAGCTGGCATCGGCGCTGCCCTGGAAGGCGCGACCGTGGGCTTCCCCGGCGCGCCCGAGGCTGTTGTCACCGGCCCGGGGGGCGTGTTCAGCCTTGAGGTCCCCTCCGGCGAGGGCCAGCTGGTGTTCGAGGGCTGGAAGGACGAGACCTTCTACCGCACGGTGATCTCGTATCAGGTCGAGCCGGAGAGCATCAACGACCTCGGCGCTATCGCTGCGACAGAGGAGGCCGTGACGATCCGCTTGGCCCGCCCGGTCTGGACCACGGACTCAGCCCGACTCCTGGTCATGCGCAAGGAGAAGGTGGCCGACTCCCTCTGGACGGTCCCCCTGGACGGCGGCCCCTGGGAGGCCTGGTACGCGCCTGATGCCTTCCAACCGCTCTGGATCTCTCCCTTCCCCGACGGCAACTATCTGGCCCTGGTCAGGTCTGACGACACCCACGAGATCCACCTGGTTGAATATGATCATCCCGACGACCCCGAGCACACCGCGTTCACCGCGGACCTCGACGCTGCCAACGGCGGCGCAATCTCACCGCTTCTGTTCATCGCCACGGTCATGGACGGTCGTCCATACATCTTCGGCGCGGACCCAGCGGGCGAACTCACCAGCCGCCCGGTCGGCCCCGAGGCCCTGTCAATCATCCCCGGCGAGCTGGACTGGTCCCCGGACAACACCCGCCTCGTGGCCACCGTGACCTCGGGCGTCGGCCCAAACCTGGTGATCATCGATGCGAACGAGGGAACCCTCCACACCCTCACCACCGATGGTCGTTCGTCCATGCCGGCGTGGTTCGGGCGGTAGATCTCCCCGAGTCAATCAGTCGCAGTCGATATCGTAGACAGCGCAGATGTTGTCGTGGAGGTCCTGGAGGAGTTCGAGGTCGTCGGTGATGGCTTCGTCCGGGGTCTCCAGCGCGAACTGGATTCCGTTGCAAAAGACCTGGTGCTCCCGGTTGAGGGGACTGTGCTGTCTTCGATCGACCTCTGATTCCCCCTCCCCCACCGCCCGAAGCTACCCACCCCACGGCCCCACGTGCTCACCGAAGACGGCGGCACGTCGAACTTCCATTTCATCGAGCACAACGACGTCTAGTCGTTGGTCTGGGTCGGGCAGGGGCCCCCTGACCCGCTGTACTTTCTACAGTTCACCTGTCTCTAGCCAGGGCAATCCTGCTCGCAGTTGCACTTGTTTTCTGCGATCCCGCACTCCCCGTCGCCGCATTTGGTGCAGACGAAACCACAGGGCAACACGATACCGCACTCGCCGTTCTCGTCCACCGGGATCATGGACACGGGCACCAGTCCGGGGCAGCACTCCAAGGTCCAGTCCTCGTAGTCGCATTGCGCATCGCCCTCGGAGATGCAGTCGGTCTTCTGGCAGTCATCGGGGCAGTTGCACTTCGTCTCCTGCTCCTCGCACGCGCCGTTGCCGCAATCAGTGCATGCGCCTGAGGGGCCTCCGTCCAGCGGGACGAACATGCAGTCTTCATCGTAGTTGCCCGCGTAGGAGATCTGGTCGAGGCCTTCGCAGCACTCGGTCGCCATATGCTCCAGAACCAGGGGAGAGAGAGAGCCGGGCAGCAGTCCGCCCTTGCCCACGCATCCCACATCGACACAGCCACCGTCCTGGCATTTCATTTTGGAAGGACAGTCGAAGTTGTCCTCGCACATATCCTTGATGTCCTCAGGCTGTACCGTGTCCTCAGGCTGTACCGTGTCCTCAGGCTGTACCGT
>CAYOTU010000197.1:5155-6952 GCA_964406905.1 uncultured Myxococcales bacterium
CTCAGGCTGTACCGTGTCCTCAGGCTGTACCGTGTCCTCAGGCTGTACCGTGTCCGCAGGTTGCACCGTGTCCTCCGGTTGCACCGTGTCCTCCGGCAGGATCACGTCCGGCTGCACCACCGTGTCCTCAGGCAGAGTCCCGTCCGGCTGCACCGTGTCCTGCGGCAGAATCACGTCCTCACCGCCAACGCCGGTGTCCCCACCTGAGCCACCCCAGTCACACCCCGGCGCACACAGCACCATGAGCGGGAGTGCGAGAAGCACCTGGGCAAGAAGCAACCTGTTTCGCATCATGACAACCTCCCTGGGTCGGAGCAATGTTTCTAACGATCGATCAGATGATAATGAACCACTGGTTGGAATCAAGATACTGAACGACTGCTGTGCCTCACTCCCCCCAAAGCCCGGGATCCATGACGATGTCGCAGTCCACCACGGGGCGGGACGCTGGATTCTTGAAGGGGGACCAGCAGTACTCGAGCAGGAAGGCGATCTCCTCGGGCCGCACAGCGTCGCCCCCTGCCTTGGGGTGGAAGCCGTCTCGGAAGCTGTAGACCCCGTCGGACACGGACTCGTCCCAGAGGTCCCAGTTGGGGAACTCGCTGTACCGCGTCACAGCGCCGTCATGATACTGATGGATCAGGCGCACCTCCTCCCAGGTTAACGGCAGGCCCAGGCTGGCGCCCTTGAGGGCCACGAGCGAGATGTCCCTACCCCACCTCTCCGATTCCTGACCAGCGAGCTTTGACGCTGGATCCAGGTAGTAATCCAGACGCTCTCCGAACCCGACGAGGAGCTCCTCCGCTACGTCCTCGTGCCCCAGGGTCAGGGCCAGATGCAGGGCGCTCAGGTGGTAATGATCAATTATCTGGTAGTTGAAGTAGTTTATATCCCCGGCAGCCTCTTCATACATGCTGCCCCAGCCCTTGCCGCACTCCACTCCCTGCGGATCGCCGTACCCCATGAGCGCTGCAGCGAGGCGCGCATCACACTCCGCGTCCGGAAAGAGGTCCACCCACCAAGCGAGGCTCAGGAGGTCCTGGGCCTCCTCGATGAAGGCCTCGCCCTCCGCGTCCTTGGTGCGGATGTTCCAACCGGAATCAACGACGTCCTTCGCGAAACGCTGCGTGTAGTCGAGCATCTCGATGGCCGCGTCACGGACGTCGTCGTCCGGGGCCAGCTCGATGACGTATGGGAGCCACGCCGCGGCCCGGAAGTGATAGGGCACGTCGTCCTTGGAGCGCATGTTGGTGACCCAGACGTCTCCGTAGGTCGGGTTGTTTGGATAGTTGAAGCGGTCCGCGTTCCATCCCTCGTAGGGGAAGTACCAGTCTGTGTAGTCCACGGCCTTCTTCTTCCCGCTGGGCAGGACAAAATCGTGGTTGAATGTGATGATGTTACGAGCCAGGATATGATCCAATGGATCATATCCGTCATACACGAAGCCCTTCATGAGCGCGACGTTGGATTTCGCGAATTGCTCGACGATCTCGCCCGCTGCCTGATCACCTGTGAGCAGGTACGAGCCGATGGCCTGGACGAGGACCAGGTTCGTGGGCTCCGCGTTGTTATGACTGCCCCCGTACTGGGACTGGTTCATGAAGGTGACCGTGTCCCCCTCCTTGACCGCGTCCACGTCGTGCCACCAGATCAGGTAGTCCGGGAAGCCGGTGGATGCGTCCACGCCGTGGGAGGTCTCGTAGACCCAGGTAAAGTAGTCCACCTGCTTCCAGAGGCCTGTGATACGCCGGGTGAACGCGGTGATTTCCTCGTCCGTCACGGGCTCGCCCTTGTCCG
>CAYOTU010000198.1:0-6927 GCA_964406905.1 uncultured Myxococcales bacterium
TTCATGCGCCGCGGGGGGAGCTGCTCCTCCACGTCCTGCTTGCGCCGTCGCAGCATCACGGTGCGTACCCGGCGGTGGAGGCGGTCCAGGTTGCGGTAGCCCACGGGCCGTCCCCGGTCGTCCAGATGGTAGAACTCCCGGTTGAACCGGAACAGGGGCCCCAGGAGGTGCACGTCGAGGACCTGGAGGATCGAATAAAGTTCGTCGATGCGGTTCTCGAGGGGCGTCCCCGTGAGCACGAACGCGTAGGGGCTGCGGAGGCGTTTCACGGCGTCCGCTGTCTTGGTCTGCCAGTTCTTGACGCGTTGGGCTTCGTCCAGGATCACCAGGTCAGGTGTCAGCAGCTCGTTGAGCGCGTCCAGATCGGAGCGCACCTGCTCATAGTTGACCAGGGTGTAGAACGAGGGGCGCCGGTAGGTTTCGATGCGCGCGTTTCGGGGGCCCACGACGATCCGGGCACGGCGACCGGAGAAGTGGTGGATCTGCTCCTCCCATTCCGCTTTCAAGGAGACGGGGCAGACCACGAGAACCCGCTCGATACGGCGAGTCTGAGCCAGGACCTCAGCGGCTGCGATGGCCTGGATCGTCTTGCCCAGCCCCATGTCGTCCGCGAGCATGGCCCGCTCGCCGAAGGCCAGGTGGAGCGCGCCGTCCCGCTGGTAGGGATAGAGGGTGGCTCGGGCCGGATCCAGGCGGCGCTTCCCCGCGGCCACGTCCAGGAGAAACGCTTCCCGCGCACCGGCCCGTGCCTGGAGTCGGCGCAGGTCAGCGGCCCGGTCCGAGACCTCCCTGGAGACGCGCACCAACTTGCGAAGGGATAGCGGCAGATCCTCGATCGTGCGCCGAAGCGCGGGCACAGCGTCCACGGGGTCTGCCAGGAGGGAGCCGTCCGCGGAAACGAATGGGGCCATGGCCTCCCGCAGCCCAGCGGATGCGGCAGCGGCCCAGCGGACCATGACCGACGGGGGCTCTGTCTGCCGGGAGAGATGAATCTCGGTCACCCTGGAGCCGCGCTTCAACGCTGTCTTGAACCCCCGGCGGCCAGCCAGATGCAGGAGGACCCGCTCCACGTGCTTGCAGGTGCCCAGACCGTTCACCCGAAAGTCCATGCAGTCGCAGGTGTTCTCCCGGTCCGTGAGGGAGCGAATCTCGACCACATAGCTCCGCCCCGTGCCCTCGGTGCCGGCCAGGAAGTCACCGAAGAAGGGGTCAGTGCCTGCGATATGCTGCACGTCGATGGGCTGGACACGGGCCCGCTCCCGGCGGCGCTCGATCTCGTCCTCGTCCGAGGTTTTCCAGCCCGTAAAACGGAGCTTTGGCGTGGGCGCTTCGTTCTTGGCCCGCTTGGTCATGTCGTTCTCCTTTGGAGACCGGGAATTATCCTGTCGAGATTACTCTACCGTGACGCTGGGGAACAAGCACCTTTCTATTTTCCTCTTGTCAGGATATGCGGTATTCTCTCTTGAAGTTATGAGACGTTACTGTCCAAAGTGTTTCGAAAAGTTCGACGGGGAGTTGAGGCGCTGCCCCAATGATGGGGAGAAGCTCGTCCTCGTGGCGGACCAGGACCTTGTCGGGAAGACCCTGGACGACCGATACCAGATCCTCAGCAAGCTCGGAGAGGGCGGGATGGGGACGGTCTACGTGGCCGAGCAGGCCATGATCGGACGGAAGGTGGCCCTCAAGGTCCTGCGCGGGGCCATGGTGCAGGACGAATCCGCGGTGAAGCGGTTCCTTATCGAGGCCAAGGCCATCGCCTCCCTTTCCAACGCGCACACGATTACATTGCACGACTTCGGGGTGACCGCGGAGGGGCTCCTCTACTACACCATGGAGCTACTGGACGGCTCCCCCCTGTCAGATGTCATCAAGTCCGAAGCGCCCATGGACTATTCCAGGGCCGCAAAGCTCATCTTGCAGACGTGCCGGTCCCTTGGGGAGTCCCACGACAAGGGGATCCTTCACCGGGACTTGAAGCCAGACAACCTTTTCGTGACCTGGTCCAAGGAGGGCGAGCACGTCACGGTGCTCGACTTTGGGATCGCCAAGCTCGCTGATTCGAGCGTCGAGTCGATCACCAAGACCGGCATGATCTGCGGCACCCCCGCGTACCTGAGCCCCGAGCAGGCCCAGGGCTACCCAGCGGTGCCCGCCAGCGACCTCTACGCGCTGGGAATCATCTTCTACGAGATGCTCGCTGGTGAGCCCCCGTTCTCAGATACCACCGCGATGCGTATCTTGATGAAGCACATCAGCGAACCCCCGAAGCCCCTCTCGGTGAAGAATCCGAACGTGCAGGTGCCCGTGAGCATTGAGAGGTTCCTCATCCAGGCCCTAGCGAAGGACCCGGAGGAGCGGTTCCCCACCGTCGGAGCCTTTCGCGCGGCTCTCAAGGATGCTTTGGAGGCGGGGGAAGCCAACGGGGAAACGTCGTCCCTGCCCGCGCTCGGCACCAGCGAGCTGGGGCTCCGTTCCCTCACCGCGGATTTGTCGGAGGGGCGGGTGTCCGGCACCGTCGCCATGGGGGCGGATCCCTTGGCCGGGACGATGGTCACTCCGGGCACGGGGATCGATCCCATGGCCGGAACCATGGCCACCAAACTCGAGCCCGTAGTCCGAACCGGGAGCTCGTCGACCGACACCGATCCCGAGCCTGTTCCTTCTTTCGTTGCCCCATCTCGTTGGAGGACCTTGGCCGCCTTGGCTGCGGTGGTTGCAACCGCGGCGGTGCTGCTCGTCTGGCGTCCATGGGCCGGAGGTCTGGAGCCCGAACCATCTGCCGTCGCGGGCATTGAGAAGCAGAGGCCAGTTATGGATGTGGATGCTCGCTCCGTGCCGGAGTTGGCCCCTGCGCCCCTCCCGGTGGAGCCCTCCCCGGTGGAGCCTGCGATCACCGAGCAAGACATGGCGGTTATTACACCGGACATCCAGCCGGAGATGACCGAAGAGATCATCGAGGTCCCGGTCGTTCCGGATGTGGTTGAAGAGCCGGCCCCGACCGCGGATTCAATCGTGATCGAGGAGGACGTGGTCGGCCTGGATATCGTTGAGGTGTCTGAAGACACTGTGCGGACAGAGCCCGCAGCCCCCGAGGCCCTCGTGGATATGGAGGCTGAGAAGGAAGCCGAGCAGAAGCAGGCCGAGAAGCGGCGCAGGAAACGGGCCGAGCGCCGCGCCGCTGAAAAAGCCGCCTCTGAAAAAGCCGCTGCTGAAAAGGCTGCTGCTGAAAAGGCTGCTGCTGAAAAGGCTGCTGCTGAAAAGGTTGCTGCTGAAAAGGTTGCTGCTGAAAAGGCTGCTGCTGAAAAAGCCGCTGCTGAAAAAGCCGCCTCCCCGGGGCTCGGCTTCCGCAAGGTAAACGTCGAGGACGACAAGAAGGACAAGGACCCGCCAAAGGAAAACGGACTCGGGTTCCGCAAGATCAAGGTGGAGGAGAAAAAATGAGCCGGACTATGCTTGCGCTGCTTCTGTCCCTATCTCTGGCCGCGAACGCCGCGGCTGGAGAGACCCGATCCCCGGAGGAGCTCTCAAAGGATGGCGACCGCGCGCTCGCACTCGCCCAGGAGGGCAAGCTCGACGAGGCCGTCGCCATCTGGAACGACATCCTTGATGAGTTGCCTCAAAAGGGCCGGCTCGACGTCCATGTGAACCTGGCCGTGGCCTACGAGGCCCTCGGCTTGCTCCCGGAGGCCTGGTACCATCTGGACGCGAACCTGCGCGGCTCCGAGTCAAAGGACCCCGCGGTGGAGAAGGAGCGCGCGCGGATCGAGCGGATTCTCACTGAGACCCATGTGCCTCTGCGGTTCTCCTGCATTACGGACGGGACAACGATCTACCTCGACGCGGCGAAGACGCAGGGGTATCCCTGCCCGCAACGCTGGTGGTTCAAGCGTGGCACCGAGGGCCACGTCTACGCGACAGCGCTTGGCCGCAAGCCAGGAAAGACGCCCATTCGTGCTCATATGGTCGACATCGACCGGCGTCTGGTGGTGGCCCTTGAGCCTGTCCCAATCCCTGTCGTGCCCGTGAACTCTGATCCCGACGTGGGGGGCGCACCACTCGTGTCAAAACCCGCGGCTCGCCCCTCCGGCCTCGCCTGGAAGTGGTCCCTCTTAGGCGGCGGCATCGGGCTCGTCGCCACAGCAGCGATCCTCCAGGTCGTGGCCTACAACAAGGACCAGGACTTGCAGAAGAAGTACGATCCCGCGCAGACCACAAACAAGACTGACTTCGATAACAACCTGGCAGACTACAACGCCGCGTTCAGCAGCGACGTGAAGCCCCTCGCGTACAGCGCGTACGCGCTCTACGGCGTCGGCGGCGCAGCCGTAGCCGCGGGCCTGACCTTTCTGATCTCGGACTGGTCCAAGCCTGCGGTTCACGGCTCGGTGCAGTTGGCGCCGCTGGTCGCACCGGACGTCTTTGGCCTGACCCTGGATCTCGGTTTTTAGGGCCTGCGCAAAAATCACTTCCCGTTTCCGGTCGCCGGTGTCGGCCAACCGCTTGATTCCCGACTCCCAGTGTCACGCGAGAAGGGCGAAACAGGTCTAGGAGCGCTACACGCTCCTGGCCCGAACACTCAGCGGTCGATGCCGATTGTGTTCATGATGCTCCGCCATTCATCCAGAAGGCCATGTGGTCATGCGTGGCGCGCTCAAAGCCTCTCGCCAGGGCCTCGACCCGCGCTGGGTACATCTGCCCTGTCTCCTCATTCATGTAGTATTTCCCGACCTCTGTCGGGAGCACAAGCACCCCGGGATCCCAGGCCGAGGCGCGCCGGCAGAGCTCCCCGCGCCCGAAGAACATGAGGTTCTCCGCCACGGTGGTCTTCACACCGGGGACCTCCATGGCCGCAAGGGCCTCGCTCCACGCGTCGATGATCGCGCCGAAGCGTGCTCGATCCAGGCACTCGGTCCCCACGTTGAACAGGGGCGGCGGATCGAAGCCTTTGGCCCGCTGACGGCCCAGGCTGTACGAGTGGATGTCGTAGATCACGCAGATCCCGTGCAGAGCGACGAGTCGCCTGACCACAGGCTCGAGGAAGGCATAGAAGGCCTCGTGGCGTTCACGAGAGCGGGAGATCATCTCCGGCGTGGGCGGCTCCCGGTAGAGATCCCGGCCCCAGGCGTCTTCCGAGGACAAGCGCACCGCCCTCTCTACGCTCCGATTCAACTCGTACTCATAGCGGGAGTCGTGACAGACGATCCGGGAGCGGCAGCCCTCGATGAACCGATCCGTGGCCGGGTCCTCCTCCGCGAACCGTCCCACCTTGTCCAGGGTCATCAGCGCAGCGATCTCCGGCCGCACGCGGCCCCCGGCGTGGATCGCAGTGGTCAGGCAGGGTGCGGTCTCGTCCAAGACCCAGGACCAGCCGCCCGAGGGGTCTGTCCCCTGCGCCTGGGTCATCTAGCGCCGCCCGTGCACGGTGAAGGTCGGCACCATCCCGCCCCCGGCAGTGACGTTAATCACCGGAAACACGGACACCCGGGTCAAGCACCCGGCGTAGCGTCCGCGCAGGCTGAAGGGATTGAGGTTGATCTTCCGGGGTTCGAAGGTCAGATCCGGTGTAAGGATCGGGAAGTCCGCCTCGGGGATCGTCACCCGCTCCTGAACGCACCAGCCTCCGGCCTCAGCGTAGCCGAGCACCTGCTCCCAGTCGGCCTCGGAGACCTCGCCCCCGAGCATGACGCCGAGCCCGCCGTAGTCGTTGAGGGGCTTGACGACCATGTCCTCCCGGTTCTCCTGCGCAACCTCGAAGGGATCCCGGTCCGTCCCCTTGTAGTCCCTGGGTTCGTGGACAAGGACCGCGGTCCATGGCACGTGTGCGTTTATTACCGCCCGCTCCTCCTCGGTGAAGTGACCGCTGTTGCGCGGGTCGGTCATGAAGGCCATGCAGGCCTTGTTGCCGACGATCTTGGAGCGCATGGGGTTGGCGAAGCAGACCTTGCCCGACCGGGCCGCCTTCAGGAGGGGGGCGCAGTCCCGGCGACGCTCCACCAGCTCCTTGAGGATCACCCGGCGGTTTACAAAGTTGGCCCGGAAGTCCCCCTTCCAGAGCGCGCCGTCCCGGAACTCCACCTCCCGGGGATCAGCGATCGTGCAGGGGACTCCCCAACGCTCGAAGTACTCGCAGGTGAGTTCAAACTCAGGCCGGGTCTGGACGTGGTCCCAGTCCACGACGAGCATCCTCGGCGCCTCGTCAAGGCCGAAGTCCTCCCAGGTCGCCATCATGGCCTCGAAAAAGGTCCGGGCCTGGCGCTCCCGTGTGATCTCGAACCGCTTTCCCAGGGCGACCATGGGGGCGATCTTCTGGAAGATGTCCTGGTGGACCTCGTTCCAGATGATCGAGGCCGGGCTGTCTGTGTTGAACTCGATGAAGTGGAGTTGGTCACCCTCAAGGAACGAGTCCAGTCGCGCGATGATCACGTTGCGATTGAGCCCGCTCTCCTGGACCAGGTAGGGGACCATTTCCTTTGGGAAGGGGATTTGCCGCCGGACAGCGGGCTCCCGGCAATACAGGTCCACGACCCGCTCCAGGCACCTCGTGATGACCTCCACGGTGCGTTGCACCAGCGTCACCTGAGTCGCGTCGATGAAGTGTGGGCGGAGGAAGGTCGGGATGGGCTTCGCTGCGTAGACCACCTTTCGCGCTACCTGGTCCTCATAGATTGCGTCGAGGAGCCTCGCCGGCCTGGCGTTTGCACGGAGAATGCGGTGGTACTCCCGGATGACGTCGGGGATGAGGGACACTGACTTCTCCTGGATCGGTTTCTATCTTCCGGATACTAGGGACGCGTATGTGAAAGTCAACGCCAACCGACACGCCCGGGGCCAAAACCGAGGAACCAGAAGGCCTTGCAATCCCAGCGGGAGGGGCTATGCTCATGGAGCTTGTTGACGGGGTGATCGTCCCGGGCGGGACGATCTGAG
>CAYOTU010000199.1:0-6906 GCA_964406905.1 uncultured Myxococcales bacterium
GTTTGTCATGGCCCGCGCCCGTTCAGCGAGATGCGCGCCGAAGTCCTCGTCGTAGGGAATCATCTGGCAGAGGTTGACCAGGCCGTTCCGCGCTCCGATCCAGTCCAGAAATTTGGTCACCGGGCGCTTGTCCAGGGGGTCGAGGCTGATCGCCTGGACCGTGGGCTGCCAGTTCTTCGCTGCCATCTGCTTGGATCGAAGTACAAGCGCTACCTCCCGCTCCATCCGGAAGAGAACCGAGGTGAAGATCGTTTGGGTCGTGGGCGAGGGAACCCGCCGCCGCGCGTACCAGATCGAGAAGGCCAGGAAGAGCACCGACACCCCGAAGATCGACGCATCTATGTTCACCGCTGCCACCAGGGCCATGAGGAGCCCACCGAGGGAGAGCCACCAGGGGGCTCGCTGCGCGGGACGGTAGGAGGGATTGTTGGAGACGTTTTCCAGGAGGCTCGCTGAGCAGTCGGCCATGTAGGTGATCAGGAAAAACATGGTGACGAAGCTGGCGATGATCTCCAGATTCGCCAGGAAGAGCAGTGGCACAGCGATGGCCAAGCAGAGGAGGAGCGCGGGGATCGGCTCTTTCTTGGCGCCCCAGAGGGATCGGAAGAGGCGGGACACCGGGAGGACCCCGTCCTCGCTCATGGCCTGGAGGGTCCGCGGCGCCACGACCATGGAGCCGATGAGGCTCGACAGGGACGCGACGATGAGACCCGTGTAGATCAGCGGTCCCCAGACGGAGATCTCTGCCATGAGCATGCGGTTGTCCACCAGCTCCACCGGGCTGGCGGCCAGGGCAAGAAAGACCGCAATGAGGCTGTAGACCACGAAGGAGATCAGGGTGGCGAGCTTGGTGCCCCAGGGGATCTCTCGCTGGGGGTCCCCGAGTTCCCCCGAGAGGCCGATGCCCATGGTGTTGCCCGTGAACGCGGGGAAGACGATAGCGAAGCCCGCCCAGAAACCCATGCCGTCTGGAATCCGGGCCCGCCAGTCGATGGCCCCGAGGTCGAGACCGCCCCCCTGGACCAGCACCCCGACGAAGAAGCTGAGGATAGCGACAGCGATGACCACCACGATTGGAAAGATTATCTTCACGGAGACGTCGCCGCCGAACATGTTCATAGCGAAGACCCCGGCCACCACAACCAGAGCGACGTACTCCAGTGCGGGAGGACCGAGGCCCATGAGCCCCGAAACCCAGGTGATCACCGGGTCCAGGCCGATGGAAACGGCCATCGCGTAGAAGGTGATGGAGATGGTCTGCGCGACGAACAGGGCCAGGCCGATCCCGGCCCCGATATGGAGGCCGTGGGTCGTCTTGACCATAGCGTATTCGCCGCCGCCGCCGATGCGCTTGTTGGACGCCAGCTCAGCGGTGGTGTACGCCACCGCGCCGGTGACCACGTGGCCCAGGACGATAATCAGGAGCATCTGGAGGAGGCCGACGTTGCCGAGCGCTGTCCCGAAGAGCAGGAACATAGCGGCCCCGAAGATCGTCCCCAGGGCCTGGTACAGCACGCTGTACCGATTGAACTTCACGATGCGTCCAGGCGCGGCATTCTTTGCTGTCGTTTCCCCCATGCACACCTCAATGCGGAGTATATCAACCAACCAATCTCGGGGGAAGAAACCTGGTTTTTCAGTGGACGCGGACCAGAACCCCATGCAGAATCACAGGAATGGAGGCGCTAATTATCCTGGCCGTGACCTTCGCGGTCCTCATGATCCTGGGCGTGGCGGAGTTGATCCGTCACCGGCGCAATCTGGCGCGCATCCCCATCCGGATCCACGTCAACGGCACCCGGGGCAAGTCCAGCGTGGTGCGCCTGGTCACAGCAGGCCTGCGGGCCGGCGGCATCCGCACCTGTGCGAAGACCACGGGGACCCTGGCGCGGATGATCCTCCCGGACGGCAAGGAGTACCCGGTCTTCCGACCCCACCGGGCCAACGTGATCGAGCAGGTGCGTATCGTGGCAACAGCGGCTACGTACAAGGCCGAGGCCGTGGTCATGGAGTGCATGGCCTTGCAGCCCTACCTCCAGTGGCTCTCCGAGGACAAACTGGTCAGGGCCACCCACGGAGTGATCACCAACGCACGCCCCGACCATCTGGACGTCATGGGGCCGGGAGAGAAGGATGTGGCTGACGCGCTCCTGGGGATGACCCCGCGAAACGCTGTCCTGTACACCGCTGAACGAGATCACCTCCCCGTGTTCCAGGAAGCATGCACGGACCGGGGCAGCCGCCTCGTGGCCTTGGACTCAGCGGACGTGACCGCGGTCACCGACGAGGACATGGCCGGCTTCCCCTACGTGGCGCACCCCGAGAACGTGGCGCTCTCCCTGCGAATCCTCGCGGATCTCGGGGTGGACCGGGCCACCGCGCTCAGGGGCATGTGGGATGCCACGCCCGATCCCGGCGCTATGACGGACCACACCATCGACTTTTTCGGGCGGCGGGTACACTTTGTCCACGGCTTCGCGGCCAACGACCCGGAATCCACGAAGACCGTCTGGGATATGGCCATCGCCCGCTACCCCGACGTGGAGCGCCGGATCGCTGTCTACAACTGCCGCGCTGACCGGCCGGACCGCTCCCTGCAACTCGGCGGGGCCTGCGCGACCTGGGCCCCTGCGCATACGTACGTCCTCATCGGAACCGGCACCTATATCTTCGGGAGGGCCGCGGTGAGCGCTGGCGTGGACCACGGCAAGCTGGTCTTCGCTGAAGACCTCTCCGTCCCCGCCATCTTCGAGATGATTATGGCCCAGGTGGGCCGTTCAGCCCTGGTCATGGGCATGGGCAACGTGGCCGGCCAGGGCCTTGACCTGGTGCAGTACTTCAAGAACCGTTCGGTCATCGAAGACGCGGGCGGCAACAAGACGGAGGGAGCACATGGTTGAGCTCCTGAGCCTGTCCATCGGCCTCGGCCTCGCGGTGAGTCTCCTCTTCGTGGAGATCTTCGGCGTGGCAGTGGGCGGGATGGTGGTTCCTGGCTACGTGGCCCTGTACCTGGACCAACCCCTGGTGGTTGCGATCACACTGGGCATCGGTCTCCTGACCTACGGCACTGTCCACGCGCTCTCCTCGGTGGTGATCATCTACGGGCGTCGCCGCACGGTGCTGATGATCGTGTTCGGGTACATCCTGGTCATGGCCCTGGCCCTGGCGGCCCGCTCCATTGCGCCCCTGGCTGGCCTCGAGGTCCTGACCATCGGCTACATCATCCCGGGGCTCCTGGCGATCTGGATGGACCGACAGGGTGTCACGGTAACCATCTGTTCCCTGCTCATAGCCGCGGTGGTGGTCCGCCTCCTCCTGATCCTGACCGTCGGCGGGGAGTTGGAGCTATGAGGCGGATCTACTGGCGCCCAAAAAAGATCTCCCGCACGGTCCTGATGGTCCTGGCAGTCCTGGCCCTGGCGGGACTGGCCACGGTGGAGCTGGTCAAGACCCAGACCCGCCAGCCCCTCTACCGGGAGAAGATGCGAGCAGCGAAGACAGCGAAGGTAGCGTTCGACGCAATCAAGGCCGAGCGTCTGACCCGGGGGTACGTGATGGACCCGACCATCGACACAGCGATGACCGGCCTCGTGGGTGTGGCTATGTCCGATGTGACCTCGAACTCGGGGCACCTGGGGGCCAAGCGCACCTCGATAAACCCGAATTTTGCAGCGATCGCAGTCCACCTGCTGCACCGGGCCGGGGTCGAGGAGGGAGACCACGTTGCCGTGGGCCTCTCAGGCTCCTTCCCCGCACTCAATATCTGTGTCCTCGCCGCGCTTGAGGCCATGAAGGTTCACCCGGTCGTGATCTCCAGTGCGTCAGCCTCCCAATGGGGAGCGAACAACCCCGACCTCCTCTGGCTGGACATGGAGCGGTTGCTGGAGGGAAAGCGCATCCTCTCCACCCGCTCGATAGCGGCCTCCGTCGGCGGGGTAGAGGACCGCGGCGTGGGCATGTCCAAGAACGGCAAGAGGATGCTCATCGAGGCCATCGAGGAGAGAAACCTGATCCCACGCATCGTGGCGCGAAACTACGAGGACAGCCTCGAGCAGCGCATGATGCTGTACAACGAGTGGGTCGGTAACGAGACCTACGCAGCCTACATCAACGTGGGCGGCGGCGCGACCTCGGTCGGGACCAAGGTCGGCAAGAAGCTCTTCCGGCCGGGCCTCAACCG
The DNA here is from genome assembly GCA_964406905.1 of uncultured Myxococcales bacterium. GTDB lineage: Bacteria > Myxococcota_A > UBA9042 > CAIXZC01 > CAIXZC01 > CAZNWW01. The sequence goes on from CAYOTU010000199.1 coordinate 4,181, forward strand.
AACTCCCCCAAGAGGCGGGCCGTCAGTGGACTCAGTGATGATGCGCTTCATTAACCGGGGGACCCCGGTGCTCCATTTCATCCAGATAGCAAAACTCGCCAAGCGCTACGGTCTCCCAGAGGAGCCCAACGGAATTCCGCCGGTAGGAGAGAGCACCGTCTTCGTCAAGGAGGAGTACAATCGCTGGCTCGCTGCAGGAATCCTGGCGCTGCTCCTGTTCCTGCTCTACGCATTCATTCGCTCGGACGTGGGCTTCCGGATTCTGCATCGTCCGCGGCATGAAGCCGCGGACGAGAGGCCGGAACAAATGGTGTAGGCCCGTACCGAGGGTGCTGATGCGCCACTCTCGCAAGGCACGCAGCCGCAGGCATACTGCCAGTACGTTGAGGTTACGCAACGCCGCGAGAGCGGATGCAGCGGCGGCCGAATGCCTGATTTATTTTGCGGCGGACGCTTACTCCCTGATTCCTGTCGTCACTACTTCTCTTTGATATTCTTCACTGGTGCTGCAAGATGCCGGCTGCGGCCGTGAAGCCGCATATGCCCCCGCTGAATTCCTTCGCTGCCCAGCGCGCGCAGCGCTGCCAGGTTCGACGCCAGGCCAGCGGCCACAGCCGCGCGCGCCAGCGCGTCCACCCGGGTCGCCCCCAAAAGCTCCAGGGCCAGGCGGGCCACTCCCTGGACGCGCGTCGCGCCCCCCACCACGCCCAGGGCCATGGGCATCTCCAGGATCCCTTTGAGCTGTCCCTCCGCACCCCTCGTGAACGCGCTCAGGGGACGGTATCGCCCATCCCGAGCCGCGTACGCGTGGGCCCCGGCTTCGATGGCGCGCCAGTCGTTGCCCGTGGCTAGGACCACAGCGTCCACGCCGTTCATGATCCCCTTATTATGGGTCGCAGCGCGGTAGGGATCCAGCTCTGCGAAGCGGGCCGCGGCCAGGACCCCGGCCAGGACCTGCTCCCCCGAATAGCCCGGCAGGGCCAAGGCTTCGGACGGGCACTCGAAGCGTGCCCGCGCCAGACGCCGGTCCGCCAGGTTCGAGAGGATCCGCAGGCCCCGGCGGCCGCTGGTCAGGGCCTCCAGTCGAGGAGCGACGGCCTCGCCCATGGTGTTGACCGCGTTGGCCCCCATCGCGTCCCGTACGTCCACCAGGAGGTGTACTATTACGAAGCGCTCCCCGGGGTCGGAGGCCTCCATGTCGATGATCCTCGTCTCCAGGCCCACGGGCCCGCCCCCCAACTCGGAGAGCACCGGATCCGCTGCCCGAGCCATGTCCAGCAGCTCGTCCCGATGCTCCGCGATCCGTTTCGCCGCGTCCTCTGGCGAATCGGTGAAGAGCTGGATCTGGCAGATCATCACCGGCGGATCGAGCTCCACGGTGAAGCCGCCCCCGGTCCTGCACATGCGTGCAGCGTTCGCGGCCGCGGCCACCACCGACGCCTCCTCGATGACCATGGGGATGAGCACGTCCTCGCCGTTGATCCGGAAGTTGGGGGCCACAGCAAAGGGCAGCGCGTACCGACCGCAGACGTTCTCGATCAGCGTCTCCGCCGCGGCCAGGTCAATCCCGCCGGACGCAAGGACCGGCGCGAGCGCGTCCACATCAAGGCCCAGCCAGACGGCCAGGGCTTTGACCCGTGCTGCTCGTCCGACGCTGTGCCAGCCAGCGAGCCGGGATGTCCTTTGCGTTCCGTCCATCACGCGCTCCTTCCGTCCGGCCCGCTTTCGGTCCGGATCCCCGCTGATTCGATTGCCAGGTCCAGGGAAACAGCGTCCACGGCCTGCGCGGCCGCGCGAAACTCTTCCGCTGCGTCTTCCTCGCTGAAGAAGCCGAGGACCACATCTCCGCCGCCCGCGCCCGAGGGCTTAGCCGCGCCCCCGATATCCTCGGCCAGCGTGGTCAACTGCTGAATCCGGGGGGTCACGATGCCTGCGCTCGCGGCTTTGCCGAGACGATCCATCAGGCCCCCGTACCGCCGCGCCGCGCCGACCCACTCCTCCGCGCTGCGCTGCACGGCGAAAAAGGGCTCGACCACCTCCCTCGCCTCGCTCATCAAAGCATCGAACGGGCTTGGAAAGGCGGCTGCGAATGCTCGCACCGCGCCCAGGAGAGCGGGCGTGGACGCTGCCTCGCCGGTCCACACCGGCACGAGGTGCAGGTCCGGCGGCAGCCCGCACGCGTTCACAAGCCTGCCCGCGGCGAGCCCCACGACGCCGCCGAAGAGGGACGCTGCGATGTCTATGCCGCTGCCGCTGCTACCCTGAATCGCCCTATGCGCGTCCAGGGTCAGGCGCCAGATCCAATCAGCGGACGTGGAGTCTCGCTCACGTCCCAGCTCCACGAGGAGGGACGAGACAGCCGCTGCCGCTACGGCCGCGCTGCTGCCGAGGCCAAGCTTGACCTCGCCCTCGTACAGGCGTGACGAGTCCGCGCGCCAGGCCAGGCCGGGCGGCTCCACGCCAAGGCGAAGCGCGGTAAAGCTTCGGCAAAAGTCCACCAGGTTGTCAGGGTCCAGGGACTCGGTGCGCGCGGGCCGGACCTCCACGCGGCGATCCACGGCCATGGCCAGGCCGAGGCCACCGAACGCTACGCCGTACTCCCCCAGGAGGAGAAGCTTCCCAGGCGCGCTCACCCGGATCGACCCGACTCTGTTCATTCCTCCACCTCAGCCTCGTGTTTCGCCCTTTTCACCGGCTGCGGCTGGCCCTCGTCGTCCGGCGCTGCG
>CAYOTU010000200.1:0-6901 GCA_964406905.1 uncultured Myxococcales bacterium
CCCGCGGATCGCAGGAGGTGGTAGGTCTTCAGGTTCTTGAGCACGGAGACGTAGATGTCGACGACCTCGATGACGGTAAAATCCGTGCGCACGATGCAGCCCGCGCCGTAGCAGTGCAGCGCGGGGCCGCCCCGATCGCTCAGGTAGAGGGGCACGTAGCGCGGGTTGTCGGTGCACTCCGAGTAGCCCGAGGACAGGGTGCCGTAACTGCCCCTCTGGTTGGTGTCGGTCCCGTTGTAGAGGCTGGACGGTGCGGAGGCCCCCAGGAGCGCGATCCCGGCCGCGGTGATCCCCCGGATACTCTTGGTGGACCCCCCCTCGCTAACGCAGACGAAGTCGTCCCCTAACGAATTATGGTTGTCATAGCCAGCGGAGTAATAGAAACTCCAGCCGCCGGACTCGAACCACCAGCCGCCCGCGTGGACGTACTCCCGGATGGCGTGGAGAATCTCGTCGTTGGTCGTCGCGGGGACATACTCGCCGTAAGGATTCACGATCGCGTCGAAGCGCTGCATCTCGGCAAGGGTGTTGATGTCGTACTCGTCCACGACCTGGACCTCGATGCCCCGGTCCCTCAGCGCGTTCACCCACCACGTGTGGCAATCGCCGACGGTCCCATAGCAGTGGGCCTGCGCGTCGTGCACCACCGCGACCACCGGGGAGGTGCCGTTTCCGTTGATGGGGACGATGAACAGGTCGTCGAACCAGACCGTCCCAGAGCCGTTGTTGTCGCCCCGCAGGGTGATGTACTTGTCGGTCGAAACGACCTTGGTCGACACGCCCTCGATGTAGACCCACTGGTTCTTTGTGCTCGTCGAGATCGCGTTGTATGTGCCGTCGTAGAAGTTGGTCGTCGCAGCGGAGAAGAAGAAGATCTGTGCGCTGACCGCGGTGCTGTACACCCAGCCGCCGTAGCGGTACTGGACGGTGTTGTCGGGGATGGGCACCGCTTCGTGCGCGGCGACCGACTCTCCAGGGGTCAGCTTCACGATCTTCCCGCTGCCTAAGCCGGAGTGCGCCTTCGTACCATCCCATGTCATGGGGTAGCCCCACCCCGTCGTGCTCTCGATTGCTCCATAGGTCAGCAGGTTGTTGTCCCAGGACAGGTTGATGGGGTTGTAGCCGTTGTCCGGCACCGCGGAGAGGTTGGGCACCTCCTGCGCGGTACGATCCGGCGTGACCACGCAGTACTCAGTGCCCGCGGGGTCGCCGTCCGCACAGCCCACCCGGAAGCAGTAGAAGGTCCCGTCGTCCAGACCGGTCAACTCCAGGTACTCGTCGCTCGGGTCGAAGGAGCCGGCGCTCTGGAGCACGGGCTGGGTCTGCTGGACCGCGTAGGTGCCAGCGGGGGACACCCGGATCAGGACGGACGCTGCCTCGGAGTTCAGGGGGTGGCGCTGCACCGGCGTCACGTTGACGGTGGTCGGTCCCGTGCAGTTCCATAAATGGTCCTGGCACTCGAAGTTCCCGATGACGTGGCCCTCGTCGTAGCAGGTGGCGCTCACGACGCAGTCCGTGGACTGGTCGCAGCACCCACTGGTGTCGTCGCCGTCCGCGGGGGACCCGTCGTCCCCCGCCGAGGCGATCGCTATCTCGCCCAGGTCGTCTTCGCAGCAGGTGTCGTTCAACCAATCGTTGCCGCATGCAATGCAGGCCACGGAGTTGGCGTCCTGGGTGTACCAGGTGCTGGAGCCGCCGCAGTACTCTGCGTCCGCACCGCCGGAGATGTTCTCACAGACCCCGCTCGTGTAGCAGGTGCCGTCGTCCGCGCAGTCCGAGGTGTAGTTGCAGCAATGGTCCCCGCCCCCCGCACTCGCGCCGGTGGGGGTGACGACGTGCTCGGAGCCGTCGTCACCGCAGCAGCCGCTGGGGACGTCCCCCTCGCCGAGGTCGTAGCTGCCGGTGCCGGTGCAGATGTTGCACGCTGTAAGGTTCGAGTCCTGGGTCACCCAGGTACCGGAGGAGCAGTACTCTTCGTCTGAGGCGTTGCCGTCGGTGGGCCAGCACCTGCCGCTGTTGTAGCAGCCCACGCCCTCTCCGGTCGTGTCGGTGTTGGCTATCCCCTGGGCCGCCGCGTTGTACACACAGTCGGTCTGCTGATCGCAGCACCAGGAGCGGGTCGTGCCGGTGTAGGCCCCCGCGGGGGGCGTGGTGAAGCCAAAGTAGATATACCGGATGAACCACTTCACGGTGTCGTGGTTGAAGTTGATCGAGGTCCCGCCGGAGCCGCCGACGTAGGACCCGAGATCGATCCACTCCGCATAGCTGCTACAGCTCGTTCCAGATTTCACGCCGGTCTCGACATATTTCCGGTCCGCGTAACCCAATGGGGTCGTGGTGCCAGAGCCGTTCTTCACATCCACGGTGCCGCCCCAAACGCAGGGGTCGTAGATGTAGCCGACACAGAGATCGCTCGCGTTTGATGTGGTCCGCACGGACAGATCGCCGTGTCTATTTCCTTGGTTAGTCTCGTATTCGAAAGCCCACCAGGAGGAGTTCCAGCTGTTCTCGCTTCCGCCCAGACCAACGATCTGGGCGTTCCAGCCGTCCGTGCCACCGGTGATAATCGTGGTAGTAGCGATGTCGTAGGCGGGCTCACAATGGTACTTGTTCGCCTGGATGACGCAGTGGGGTTCGGCGAGGTCCGGGTACTCCGTGCTCGGGCAGTTCTGGTAACCGGGGTTGTCGCTTGCACCGGTCGCCTGTGCTTCGCAGAACCAGCCGTTCGGACATTCGGTATCCGCGTCACAGCAGCCGCCGTTGACGCCGTCCCGGCAGGCCAGATACGCGGCGCAGTCGCTCGCTGTGCAGGTGGTGCAGTCCCCGTTGGACGCGTTGCAGTACGTGCCGTCGTTCCCGCAGCTCTCGGTGACCCAGGTGCCGCTATTGCAGTAGCGCCGGGTCCCGTTCTCGTTGTCGTCTCCGGTCTCAGTGCACTGGTCCCAGCCGTCGACCCTCTCCGAGCAGTCGTTCCAGATGCAGCTCGACGCGGTGGCGTGGCATTTCAATTCGCCGTTCTGGTCCATGTCACAGTTCTTCGAGGCACACTCGTAATCCGAGGCGCACTCGTGGCAGTTGGTGTACCCGAAGTTCCAGTTATTGTTGTTGAGGCTGTCGTAGCCGCCGTTGCGCGCGTCCACCTCGGCCCCCGAATTCGCGTTGGAGTCCTTGGCGTCCGCGAAGTCCACGTCCTGGGTCCCGTCCACCTGGAGGAACCACTGGGCGCCGTCGGTCTGGGACCAGAGCTTGACCCGGGCGGCCAAGGTCCCCTCGATGCGGAAGAGGCCGTTGATCTCGGTCAAGTTGCCGATCCCGTCCTCGAAACGGATCCGCTTGCCCGGGGTGGTGCAGAAGAAGTCGTTGAAGGTGTTGCGCCCGGAAATCTTCGCCTCCGTTATGGTGTCGAAGTAGTGCTGGAGGGAGGATTCCTGCGTCAAGGTGCCGTCGTTGGTCCAGTCCCTCCCGACATGGACCTCGATCTTGCGGCTCGTATCCCCGCTCCCGCTGAAGGTGCCGGTGCCGGAGATGATCACGTCCTGGACCACGTTGAGGATGACCGCGTCGGTGGTGGGGCCCTGGTTCAGCTCGAAGAATCCCTGGACATGGAGATCCCGATCGACGTTCAGGTTGATCCCGTTGGTTTCTCCTCCGGTCCCGATCTCGACGCCGGGGTGGCTGTTCATTCCGGCGATGTAGAGATCGTAGAAGGTCGTCGTCGCGCTCCCCTTGATCAGTTGACTCGAGGCGGTGTTGTTGAAGTAGACCGAGGAGGTCCCCGCGTCGAAGGTGCCGTTGTTGGTCCAGTTCCCCGCGACGGAGAAGGTGGAGCTGTTGGCCGTGAAGGTATCGCCGGAGTTGATAGTGACGTCGCCCTTGATTGCCAGGGTGGACCCGGACTGCATCGTGAGGGAGCAGCCCGTGTCCACGATCACGTTCCCGAGCTGTGCGTCCGCGTTCGCATTGATCAGCGGCCTGATGTCCGATGAGTCGCCTTGGATGATGGTGGTGTGCCCCGCTGTTGCGGTGATATCTCCAAGGATCCTGAGGCCTCGGTCGCCGGTTTCGCCGTCGTCCCATTGCTTCGCTATCAACGTCCCGCCGGTGAGCACGGAGCCAGCGTCCACGCCCAGGTCGGATGCCAATGGGGAGCCGCCGTTCTGGAAGATACCGCCGCTCTGGATCAGCACACCGGTGTGCGAGACGTCGTCGCTGGAGTTGATGCTCCCGCCGGAGAGGTTGACCGTCGCACCGGAGCCGTCGAACTCGAAGCAGTTGAGAGCACCGTCGGACACGTTGAGGAGACTGCTGTTGGCCCAGGTCTCGTTCATGTGCCACGTGTTCAGGGTGCCGCCGCTGATCTTCAGGGTCCCTGTTCCGTCCACCTGCACGGAGTTCGATCCGAGCGCGTTCCAGGTGCAGCCCGTGGTTACGTCCAGGGTCGCCCCCGCCTTGATGGTCAGGGCATCCGTGACCGAGCCGGAGCTCCAGGTCCCGCTGGTGAGTGTCGGGGTGCCGGTGCCGGCGAAGGTGACCTTGTAGAACGCTGTCGCACCCTCGATCGACTGGTCGGCGCCGTCGAAGATCACGGTGCCGGTGCCTGGGGTGAAGGTGCCGTTGCGGTAGAAGTTGCCCGCGACCTCTAGGGTCTTGCCCGCGAGGTTGAAGGACTTGCTCGTGTTGATCTGGAACTCGCCGTTTACGTCGATGGGCACGGTGGTTGCGCCGCTTACGCTGTAGGAGCCGTTGATCGTGACGTTGTGGAAGTAGGAGTCCGCGTTCTTCACGTTGAGGCTACTGCTTCCATCGAGCTGGAAGGTCCCGCCCGTGGCCCGGAAACGACCATTGGGCAAATAGGTGGAGTAGTTGTCTTTGTAGGAGCCCCCGCAGATCAGGGTGCCGCCGGACATGGTCATGTAGCCGCAGTAGTTCGGTATCGTGGCCGTCTCCACGGTGCCGCCGGTGATATTGATCAAGGAGTTGGGGTTGTTCAGGGTGTTGTACAGCATGAAATCAATGTCCACCGACGCACCGGTGAAGTTCGCTGTCCCGTTCTTGTTCATGAGGGAGGCGCGCACGTACACGGTGCCCCCGCTTGCAGTGAGGGTCCCGCCTTGCAGGTTCACGCCCGAGTAATCGTAGTTGTCCTGCTCGACCCGCAGCTCCCCGCCGATGACGACCGTGACGCTGCCGCCGGAATAGATATAGAGGCTGCGGTTCTCACCGTCTCCCGAGGCCCATCCGAGGAGGGGGTCCTCGTCGTCCACGATCTTCAAGATCTCCCCTTTCACCAACACCGCGCCGGAGACCTTCATGGGACCGTTGACCTCGAGATTCTTCCCGGAGACGGTGAGGCTCCCGCCGGAGTCGACGGTGAGGGACTTGCTGTACGCGTCGACCGAGCCGCCGGTCACGTCGGGGTAGTTTGGCTTGCCCGTCGGGATCACCACGTCCGTGGACTTGGTGGGGACCCTGCGGTCGGACCAGTTACGCCAGTCGAACCAGTCGGTGCTCTCCTCGCCGGTCCAGTGCCCCGAAACCGCGGTCAGCCACTTGATGGTCACCGCGTCGTCGCTGGAGGTGAAGCCGGCCGGGCTGCCCCCCTCGTCGTACATGGGGGTGGCCGTGCCCACGATGATGTCCCAGATCAGGTGGCTGCCCGTGGCCGTCGCGGTCATGGCGGCGCCCTTCACGTAGTAGATCGTGCCGCCGTCCGAAGGCGAGTCCGCATGCGCGACGTCGTCGTCGTCGCCGCTGAGGTTGCAGGTGTCGGGCCAATCGACCTTGTTGTCGGTGCTGCCTTCGGCATCGCCGTCGTAGAGCTCGCCCCAGCGGTCTCCGTCGAGGGTCCCGGTCACCGTGACCGTGCCGGTCTTTTCGGGGTTCTTGAGGATGTTATTGGAGCCGTCCTCGAAGCGCACGCCCGAGACGGCGACGTCGGAGTCGGTGTTCTGAATCCGGAGCGCGTAGCCGCCCAGGTTGTTGAAGTCCTCGAAGGTGCAGTCGTCGAAGTCGTCCTCGTCCGCGCCGGTGGAGCTCCCGATCCGGCCCCAGATATCGAAGTAACCATTGTGGTACCGCTGAAACTTCGTATTTTGCGCCTCGATGACGCCGCCGGTGTGCAGGGTAAAGGAGGAGGAGGCCTCGCCGGCACCGGAGGTCAGCCAGTAGGTGCCGCCGTCGAAGTCCATGCGGCCCCACGCGTCGGTGACCCGATCGCAGGTGAAGTTCCCGCCGGTCATCTCGAAGTCGCTGTTCACCGCTGAGTAGCAGCCCCAGCCGAAGGCGTCCCTGTTGTTGTTCAGCAGGAAGGTCCCGCCGGTCTGGCGGTAGAGGCCGCCGGTCTCGAGGTTGAAGCCGAAGTCGTAGCTGTCGTCGCGGTCCACGTCCCGACTGTAGGTCCCGCCGCTCAGGTTGAACTGGCCGTCGGATCGGATCAGCAGGGCCTGGACGTCGTCCACTGCCTGGGTGACGTTCACCGTCCCATCGGACTGGGTGAAGATCGCGTCGTTGTCGCCGAACGTATCGCCGAACGTATCGCCGACGACGACGCCGTAGCTCCCCCCGGTGAAGGAGAGGGTGTTGTCCTCGTCCAGGAGCCAGGTGCCGCTCTGGATGACGAAGCTGTGGGCCACGGACATGTCCTTCGTCTGGTCCACCGTGTCCCCGACCGCGCTGCGGTTCACCTCCACGTCGTAGAACGCGTCTTCTATGGTGTCGCCAGTGTAGGTGGTGGTACCCGCGCCGTCGAAGACCACGGTGCCGTCGCCGTGGGCGAAGCTCGCGTCGTTGTCCCAGGTGCCGTCCACATAGATGGTCTGCCCGTTCGCGTCAAGGGTACCCGCCGCAATATGAAGGGTGCCGTCGTCGATGTTCAGCGGGCTCATGAGGTACGCTGTGTAGC
>CAYOTU010000201.1:0-6878 GCA_964406905.1 uncultured Myxococcales bacterium
CCCGGACGCATGGATTGCATCCACCCGCGCCTTCATCAGGGCCTCCAACCTGTCTTTACCTGACTCCTCTCTCGACCTGCCGCCGGCAGCCTCAGCGATGGAATCAAACAGCATTGATGGATGCAGGGCATCCTTCTGCTTCACCAGGGACATGCCGAGACCATAGGAGGCGAGCGGTGCCAACGACTCCGACGACATATCGTCGAGCCACTCCCCCGGCGCGGCCGTGGGAATCACGATATCACAGTGGACCGCCGGTCCGGCGAGGAACGGTGACGCGGAGACGAACATCGCCCCCTCTGCCAGCTTCCCCTTCAGGCGCTCCCACGGGATCGCTGAGTGGGGAGTGGAGCCATCCATGAGAAGGAAGCGGATCGAGCCGTCAGGGACGTCCCAGACAGACGCCCGGGTCACCTTGTCCAGCCCCTCGACCGGATCCGGCCTGGAGGACAACAAGCTCACGCCGCCCTCTCTGCCTATGCTCCCCAGGAGGATGTTCAGGCCCCAGATAGCGGCCTCCTCACCCAGGCCGAGCGGTCCGGCTCCACAGTCGCCGCCGCCGATGGCCACGGCCGGGCCCTTGGCTGCCAGGGTCCGGGCGGTATCTATAATCGTGTCAACGGACAGCCCGGTGATCGCGCTCACCTTCTCAGGCGTATGTCTGCCGACGAGGGCCCGGTATCCTTCATTACCTTGAACGGTCATGTCCAGGACGCTGCCGACCGCTTCCGCGTCATACAGGTTCCTGGCGAGGACAACATGAGCCAGACCAAGCGCCAGCGTTGCCTCGGTCCCGGGTTTGATCGGCAGCCACCGGTCGGCCTGGGACGCTGTGGTAGAGAAATTGCTCTCGGCCTGAATCAGGATCGGAGCCCCCTTCCGCCCCGGCTCGCTCCTCGACTCCACGAGCTCCGGGGAGGGACCATAGCCCGTCCATCCCTCCAAAAGAGGTGCGCCGAAGCTCAGGATCACGCCGGAGTTCCCCAAATCATAGCCCGGCGCGGCCGACCCGCACTCCACGATCTCATCGAACGTGGATGCAGCGACATCCCGCCCCGAGGGGACGGTGAGATAGCGACCGCCGCCCAGGTCTTCGAGGAACTCGCAGTATTGCCTGGAGAGGCTCCGGCCGGGACGCAGATCGAGCACAGCGGCCTTGTCCATCTCGCCCGAGGACTTGAGAGAAGCCAGGGCAGCGCCGGCTCGGGACAGCGCGGCTGACATCTCGATCGTCTCCCAGCGATCCTCCTGGCCCGGGTCCTTTTGAAAGGGGCGCTTGATGCGTGTCGGATGGAATCGCATCTGCGACGCGCCAAGCCCCAAGGGACAGAGCCGACCTTTGCTCAAGGGGTGGTTCTCCACCGGCCACAGAGACACAGGGAACTTACCGATCATGCGGACCCGCAGACCGCAACCACTGGGACATAGCGTACAGTTGGTGTACCTGGTGCTGACAGGGCCCTTGGGGGGCACAGCGATCCAGGACCAGTTCTGGGTCCAGATCGCCACGTCATCCAATAACTTGAAGGGCGTGGGAGAGAGCACGACGCCCGCAGCACCACCACCGAACATCTGCAACAGAACCCGTCTGGTCAGCTTCATATATCAGCCCCGTAGTCCTACCGATGGCAGGTCAGACAACTATCCTTGACATCTCGGCTCTTGTGACAGTCGTAGCAGTCATCCATCTTCATGGAATCCCAGGGATTGGGACCGCCTCCCATCCATCGAGGACCCCAGATGTCTCTGCTGTATCCGCTCAAGCGGTTTCGTACCAGAGGTCGCAGTTCCTCGCTCTTGGCATGATCGCCATGGCATTGCCGGCATTCGATCTTCGCCAGCCTGACATGGGGAGCGTGCGAAAAGAAAACATTCTGCGGCTGCCTCGCATACACGAGCCAGGGGATCTCCTTCTCCTTGCTGATGTACTCTTCGAACATCTTCTTCTCGTTCGCTGTCTCTCCCAGCAACTCCTCGTGGCATTCCGCGCAGGATTCGATTGTCGGAATCCCGGCAAAGCTGCCGTCGTCATTGAACGGATGACAGTCCTCACAGCTCATGCCCACGTCATCGCTAACATGAAGAGCATGGTTGAAGCTGATGGGCTGCTCGATCTCCTCGTAGAGAACGGTCGGGACGTAACACCACCCGACGTAGAGCCCTCCGGCCAGGCACACGAGGAAGGCCAGAACGCCCAACACGCGCCAAGTCATCAGGGTCTTCAGAACAACAGGCTTACGTTCACTTACCGCAATCGTCTTCTTGTCCGTTTCCACAGCCGCAAGTCCTTTGTCATGCAAGACTCAGTCAGACTCGTGAGTCGCCTCCGGACCGTACCTGCACTAGTTGATACACCAAACTGTAGGATCTCTCAACGAATGACGCGCAGGAATGCCTTTTTTGACGCATAAGGTCACAAGGTGGGGCAAGGGAGAGGGCCGCAGGACCGTCTGGGAGCGTGTTGCGCATTGATCCTCCTGCTACGAATCCGCCAAGCACACCATCTGAGACCTACAAGATCTGCGCACGTACCACCAGTATGCACCCAAATCTTGTAGGCCACATATGGTGCACCCGGCAGCTTCTCGCTACGGAGTCCAATGTGCAACACGCTCCTAGGAGACTTGCGCCCTGGCCTGGTCCCGGATACCATCCCCGTGACTGGGGGGTGGGTGCAATGTCATTTCGAATCATCGTCATGATCCTCGGCTTCTGTCTCCTGCTGGGTTGCCAGGGAGAGCCTGAGAACCCGACTGAGCGGGCCGCGACGCCGCTGGAGTCCTGCCTCGAAGGACCTGCGCAGGAGGAGGCTGAGCGCCCAGCAGGGATGACCGGCGAGACGAGTGCCATCGTCCCCATCGGCCGCGAGGTGACCCCCGTCGGTGTCCTCTCGACCGTGGGCCGATGGCCCCTGGCCGGTGCGTTCTCCCCCAGCGGCAACGAGGCCTATGTCGTCCACAACGGGACATACCAGCTCTCGGTAGTGGATCCCATCACCGGGGCCGTGCGCTACACGGTGCCTGGCATCGGCGGCTTCCGGGGGATCCTGGTGGACCGGGACGGGAAATGGCTGATCACCGCGGACGCGTCCAAGGGCCGGGTCTCCCGCCTGGAGCGCACCGGCAAGGACGGCCACTGGGACGTCGTGCTCAGCCGGGACCTCCCCGGCGCGCCCACCTCCCTGGCCTGGTGCTCGAAAGACCAACGCGTGCTCGCTGTCTCCGGGCTCAGCTCCAAAGTCTGGGAACTCGACCCCGACGACCTCACGGTCCTGTCGGAGTATGCGACCCACGGCGTATATCCCTACGACCTCGCTCTCGACGCGACCCAGGACCACGTATTCTTCAGCCACGCGGGCGACGACAAGGTCACCAAGATCGCCCGGGCTACCGGGGAGGTCGTCGGTCACGTCAGCGTTGGCCTCAACCCTATGGGGATGGCCGCGGATCCCGCGCGGGGGCTGCTCTACGTCACCAGCTCTGACTCAGATTCCCTCTCGGTGCTGCGCATGGAGCCCTTCGAATCCTTGCACGTCGTGGACGTCTCGATGGTGCCAGGGGTCCCGGGGGGCAGCCCCAACGAGGCGATCCTATCGCCGGACAGTGCCCGACTCATCGTCTCCTTTGCTGACCTGAATCTGGTCCGGATCTATGAACTCCCGGGGGTCAAACCCCTGGGCGCCATCCCCGCTGCGTTCTATCCCACAGGGCTGGCAGCGAGCCGGGACGGGGAGACACTGATGGTCATCGGGTCCAAGGGCTGGGGCGGCGCCAAGAGCCTCCACGGCTGGAACGGGGTCGTCTCCTTCGTGCCCCTGGAGCCTGACGCGGCGACCCTCGCCGCGTGGACCGGGCAAGCCGAGGACAACGTGACCCGCGCCACCGACTTCTTCGCTGACTCCACGTGCACCGCGCCCCTGCCCCTGCCCTTGGACCCGGAAGAAAAGCAGGTGATAGAGCACGCAGTGGTCATCGTTCGTGAGAACAAGACCTACGATACTGTCCTGGGAGACCTGGAGACCGGTGACGGTGACCCCAACCTGGCTATCTTCGGCGAGGAGTTCACGCCAAACCTCCACCAACTCGCACGGGAGTTCGTCAACCTGGACAACTACTATGCAGACTCCGAGGAGTCCTACCAGGGACATAGCTGGACCTCCCAGGCGGACTGCAACGATCTGTTCGAGAAGCTCTACCCCGCGGACTTCAACCAGATACTCCTGAACGGGGTCGATCCCTCATCTGTCCACGCTGAGCGGTCGATCTTCGACCACTGCTGGCTGAACGGAGTCACCTTCCGCAACTACGGTGAGTTCTCGAGTTTCACCAAGGAGATCTTCGGCGAATGGGAGGGCTTCCAGAACAACAAGTTCCCGTACTACAACCTGTCGATCCCGGACGTTTGGAAGGCAAAGGAGTTCGTCCGGGAGCTTGACCTGGGTATCTTCCCGGACTTCGTCTACATCGCCCTGCCCAACGACCACACAGCAGGCGGCAAGGCGGGAATGCCCACCCCGGCGAGCATGGTCGCGGACAACGACGAGGCCACGGGGATCGTGGTTGACGCTATCTCCCGTTCTCCCTACTGGGACTCCAGCATCATCTTCATCATCGAGGATGATCCCCAAGGCTACGGCGGCGACCACGTCCACAGCCACCGCTCGGTCTGCGTGGTGGCCAGTCCCTGGCTGCGGCGGGGCTATGTCTCCTCGGTCCACTACTCGATCCCGTCGATGTACCACACCATCGAGATGCTGCTGCGCCTGCCCCCCATGAACCTCAACACAGCGCTGGCGGCACCCATGCTGGACATCTTCATCCCCAGGGGAGAGGAGGAGGTGATGGATCCGATGCCCTACGAGGTAATTCCACGCCTGCTGCCCGTGGAGTTCAACGCTATGGACGGCCCCATGGCCAAGGCGAGCGCGGGGATCAACGTGATGCAGGTGGACGGCGTCAAGGGCCTCGGTGAGATCATCTGGCGAATCCAGAGGGGGGACGAAGAGCCGCCGCCCTACGCCAAGTGGAGAGATGAGTGATGGGGGATGGACCTCAGGGTTCCTTGCGCTGGACGGGGCGTCACCCTTCGGCCCACCCCACGAGATTGCTGAAAATCCCAATCCGAGCCGCGAGCTTGTCGAGCATCTTGGTCCTCCTGTTTCTCGGTGCGGCCTGCTCCACCAGCCCCGGCGGTGTCGAGCCCGGTACCGACACTGCCCCTGCTGACACTACCCCCGCGGACACTGCGCCTGCGGACGCGGGCTCCGACATAGTGTTCGACCTCGTATCAACTGACGGGGATCTCCCGCTAACCGACATCGCCGTACTCATGGAGGAGGCCCGCTTCTGGCTTGCCAACGGGGAGCCCTACATGGCGCTTGTCCTCTTTGAGGAGGCCCTGGACGCGGCCCCGGACGACCCGGACGCTATCTTCGGAGCGGGCCTGGCCCAGTTCATACAGGCCGTCGAGGTTCTGGCCATGGTCACCAACCTCCCGGCTCAGTTCCTTGGCTACGTGTCCGGCGACGGCGTCCGGGATCCCGAGTCCATGAACGAGGCCATGGCCGATCAGATCGCGGACGTTCTGGGCGGCCTGGAGGAGCGTTTCGCCCGTGCGGAGGGGCATCTGTCCCGAATCACTGATCCCGCGTTCGAGTGGACCATCGACCGGGCACCCCTCTACTACGTGACCCGCCCGCTGCTGATGTACAGGGGGCGGTTCGACTTTGGGGACGTGCACCTGCTGCGCGCGGTGAACGGCTTCTGCCGCTGGGCCTCCGCGCTCCTGGTTGCCCAGGATCTGGAGACGGACTTCGCATACGCCATGGTCATTGCGGAGAAGGTCAAGGGGGGCAAGGTAGACGCGGTTACCGTCCTCGACGCGGCCGCGTACCTCCTGACCGCCACGCCGAACTTCCTGGCCCTCCACCCGGAGAGGGGCCCGGCGCTCTTCATGGAGGGCGGCGCGCACATACGTGACATCGGCGCGCATATCCTGGAGGCAGCGGCCTGGATCGAGGCCGAAGACTCCACGGAGAACGACGTGACCCGTCTGGAATGGGACGGTGGCGATCGCATCCTGGTCCTTCACAACCGGGTGGTCCTGGAAGGATACGAGGGCACCGAGGAGCCCCTTCGGATCCGCCTGACCGACGACCTCCTCGATGCGACAGCGGCCCTTGTGGACGCGCTGGACACGCCAGGGACCGTGGTCCCATTCTCCGAGGGACCGGGCCTCCAACTCTCCACGATCCTCGGCCTGACTGCGAAACTGAACATCATCGAGCAGATGGGAATTTCCCTCCCATTGGACATCACACATCTGGAGATCGACCAGATCCTGGTACTGCTCACAGGCTTCATGCCCGACACCCTGGGCTTCGACTGGGCGACCTTCCACCAGAACCCGGCGGGGATTCGCGTCCTGCTTCCGCTCCTCACCGATCCCAACGACCCTGACAAGTACCTCTTCGAGTGGGAATGTCCCGACGATATCCGAGCCAACGGGTTTCCGTCAGGCACCGGGGGGCTCCTCTGCGGCGATGCCGAGCTAGTGGACAGCCCCCACTTCGTCGGCACGCCCTGGGAGATGCCCGCTGACGGCCACGTCTCCAAGCTGCCCTACATGGTATGGGACGACCCCACCATCGGCGGCCTCGTGGCCGTGGACGTAGCTTTCGGAATCGACGAGCCGCCAGACTGGCAGATCCCGGACAACGCGTTGCTGAACCTGGGCCTTCACACCTGGCTGGACGGGCTCATAGGGCTGTTCTAAACCGACGTATCCGGAACAGAATCAGGGCGAGCAGGAACAAGAGGACGGCGCTGGGCTGACTCCCTCCATCCGTGGCGGAGCAGCCGCTGGCCCCAGACCCCTGG
>CAYOTU010000202.1:0-6808 GCA_964406905.1 uncultured Myxococcales bacterium
CCTGCCCGAACGCTAGAATCTTATGGATGCCTAGAGAGACGAACACACTGCCGCCGCAAGGGAGGTCCCGATGCGTCGCGTCTTTGGTTTATTTGTCCTGATCTGCTTCGCGCTGGCCGCGTCCTCCGCGGACGCGAAAAGGCCGAAGAAGAAGGTACGTTGGACCCCGATCCCTTACCAGCAGTTCACGGTCGAAGGCGAGATCGGCGCGCTCCTGACCTGCGCGTACAAGGTCGTGGACGCGGGACAGCGTTTTGAGAAGATCCATGAGGAGACCGGGCTCAAGGTGGTCGTAATCAAGCCCGCGGGCGGGGACCTGAAGTTCACCCTCTACTGGAACCACAAGCTCCCCCGCAAGCAGATCGACAACGAGAAGGTCATGGCCGCGCTCCAGGACGCGGTGGACGCCTGCTTCGAGAAGCTCTACGACGATAGCGGCGGGGATTAGAGAAAGAGGAACTGACTTATCTCCCTTGTCAATGAAGCGAGAGGAACCATGGAGAAGCTCACCATAGAGATTCTTGCGAAGAGCGTGGTCATTCGTCACGCTATGTGTCCACAGGGGCATGACCTGGTAGATTTGGACTATCTCATTGACGGGGAGCCTGCGATCCGGGTCACTGTACGCGGGTCCCAGTCATCGGGGACTCTTTACTTCCACCCGGTGTACGGGAACCACAGCGTGGAGACAGATGTGAACCTACGGGAGGGCGAGGCATACGAGCTGCTTTGCCCCCAATGCGGGGCGAGCCTCCTGCACCGGGACGAGCGCTGCGTCTTCTGCAACGCGCCCCTCTTCGTGATTTACCTGCCCAAGGGCGGACAGTTGAAGAGCTGCACCCGCAAGGGCTGTCACAACCATCGCCTCGAGCTGGTGGACATCGAGTCCCAGCTGGCGTCCCTCTTCTCCGACGAGCTAAAACCCCGATTTTAGGGGCATGGACCTCAGGGTTCCTTGCGCCGGACGGGTCGTGGCGGCCGCTGGTGGGCCGGGGAACATCCCGGACTGGCCGACGCACAGAAGTGCGACACCCAGCCCAGGACCGCTTCGCTTGCCCCCCGACCTCACCACCAGACCCCCACGCCCTCGCCCAGCGCGGCGTCACCCTTCGGCCCATGCCATGAAGCTGCCCAAAAACCAATCCGAGCCGCGACCGAAGCCCGAAGGGCGCAGGTATCGAGCATCCGAATCCGAGTTGTCTCAGATCCATCCTTCGTGTCCGTTGAACAGCAGCGGTAGCGCTAGTATCAGGAGATCGCGGTCTTGGCCCACTGCGCGAGCTGCGCGGCGGACGTCTTTGTTCGCCCGGTGCAGTAGGACCCGCGGCTTCGGGGACGTGCGTATCACCGCGGCGGGTCGCCACGCGCCTCCGGGGAGCAACTCCACCGCGACGTCTCGTACCCCTTCGAGGCCCGGCAGGTAGCAGCGCCCTTTACGCAGGGCCGCTGCGAGGCTGTCCACCAGAGCCGCCTCGCCATCGTCCATATTGGCCCGGGAGATTGGACGCTGGCTGTGCAGGGCGCCCAGGGCCGCCCGTGCGGCGCGTCCCAGGTCCCCGATGGCTCGTCCGACTGCGCCACGGTGCCGGGCTCGCCGCGGGGGCGGAACCAGGGGAATTCCCGCGTGCTCCTCCAGGTACTCCCACTGTCGTGGCGTGAGCAGGAGGACCTCACCGTCCTCCGTCGCAAAGCGCTCCAGCAGTGCGTCCTCGGGGAGGGCCTCCAGGGGCCCACGGGCCGCAAGGCCCCGCAGGTCGTCCAGGGTGCGGTGAGCGTTGGCCCCAGCCACGCGGAAGGGTGCGTAGGAGCCCATGAAATCGAGGCTGCCGGTCTGGCGATGGTGCAGGAAGACCAGCTCGTCCAGGCGATCCCGGGCAGAGGGAGGGAGGGTCTCCCGCGCGGCGATCGCCGCGGCGTAGACGTCAAGGGCCACCGACCGCAGGTGTCTGCGCAGATGTGCGGGGGGCACCTCGGGGCTCTCGACCGCTGCCTCGTAGAGCAGGCCGTGGTCAGGTCCGTACGTGGCCATGCGCCATTGGATCCCGTGGTCCAGGAGCCGAATCCGGCAGGCCTCACCCCGCACGGGAAGCCAGAGGCGCCCGCTACCGGCCCTGTCCTCGCTATGTACCTGGGCCAGGCCGAGGTGGGGAGCCGGCTCCATGCCCCCCACCGCGACCTCGTTCACGATGACCCCCATGGACGAGTGTTGGCACCACTCCGCCAGGACCCGGCGTTCCTCCGCAGGGTACCCCTTGCGCGCCAGGACCAAGCGGTTGGTGCCCGTGCCGGCACAGGGCCCGGCTTTTTCCAGAAGTATCGGCCCGACTCCTGTCCGGACCTCCAGCACACCGGGCCCCGGGACCGGGCGTTCGCACCGGACCATCGAGGGCGTGGGCGCGAACGCTGCGAGGAGGCCGAGACCCCGGCGGACCTCGAATATGTCCAAGGCAGCCAGTCGTTCTGCGGCCGGCGCCGTGGGATCCATCAGGGTCGCCAGCGCGCGGAGATCCGATGCGTCGTGGGGTTGGCCGTCGTCCTCCAACTCCAGGTGGGTTCCGGTGAGTCGGATGGTGACGGTACGCGCTCCCCGGCGGGCCGCGTCCCGGACCAACTCCACGGGGTAGTGGTGGGGGGAGCGGAAGGTGTACGCGGCCCGCTTTCGAATGAGGGATTCCACGTCCACGGAGAGGATGTCTCGAGGCGAGGTCATGAGCGGCCATCCGGGTCCAGCAGCAGTCGGGCTGCGCCGCGCCGGAGCTGCGCGGGGGAACGCCGGGGCAGCGCGCTCCGATGGGAGATCCTTTCGATCATCCGGTAGACCGCCAGGATGGGTTGCTCGCTGTGGAGTCGCCCAGCCTCCCTGAGGAAGGGCGCGCCGGGGTCTAGAGCAATAAACCGCGGCGGCAATCCGTGCTGGGTATTCAGGCCTCCCAGGTCCACATCACGGAGCACGCCGGGCCCGAGGCCCGGGGCCAGGAGGCAGCGGGCCCGTCCCTCCCCGAGGCGTTCCAGGATCTGGTTTACCGCAGCAAGGAGGCCCGGCACCGGGCCTTCACGGGAAGCGGGATCCGCTGGGCGGGCCGCGTGGATCGGGTCCAGGTCCACAGCGCTGGGGATCCGGTGCAGGTAGGGCGCAAAGCCCGGGTTCGAGCCGTCGAGGACGACCACGCCTCCGCGAGGAGAGAGGGCCAGCGGGTTGTCGGGGGAGCCGAAGAACAGGCGGCCCCGCTGCGCCAGGTGTGCAGCGTGCTCCAGGGAAATCCGGCCCCCGCACAGCCGTGGCAGGAGGGGTGCGAGGGAGAAGCCGGCCACACCCCAGAGGTCGGGCCGCACGGACCAGGAGAGGGCCATGCGCCCAAGCACAGCGTCCGCTGCCTCGGGGGTCTGTATTCCTTCCAGGCGACTCCAGGTTCGGGCGCGGCGGAGGTGGCCAAGGATGAGGACCAGGGCCGCAAGGCCCGCGATGATGGCGATGAGGAGGAGGATGTCGGCGAGGGAAGATTCTTGAGGTTCAGTGACCTTGACCACGGTTGGGCTTGGGGAGGAGACCGAGGCCAACCGGGTGCGCGACGAAGCGACCAATATGGGCCGCGGATAGGGCGGAACCGGTCGCTCCTGGATGGGCGGCACCTCCACCTCTACCGAAGGGGCCGGCCGCGTCTCTGCGGTTGCTTCGAGGCTTGCCGCGGCGCTCGACGCATCGACAGCCTGCCACCCGCCCAGGTGGAACTCGCACCAAGCGTGGAGGCCCGGTCGTAGCCTGCCCTCCTCTCCCACGAAGCCGATGGCCAGGCGCGCTGGGATCCCCGCGCGTCGCAGCGCGAGGACAAGGATCCCGTTGATGACGTCGCAGTCGCCTTTGCCGAGGGCCAGGGCCCGGTCAGCCCAGGCGCGGTCCTCGGGCCGCGGGGCCCGGGGACCCTCGCCTTCGACATAGGTCAAGAGGGAGCGGGTCAGGGCCAGGGCTCGCACGACCCGGTCTTCAGGTGTGAGGTCATCCAGATCCCGGAAGCCCTCTTCGATGGCCGCGGGAAGGGGGGCGTCCCCGATGTCCAAGAGACGCGTCATGGCCGCGTCTCCGAGGCTGGCGCGGTGGGGTGTGCAGGCCCATGTCAGGACCCCGCCATCAGTGGGGAGGTGGACCACTGCTTCACCGTACCGGTTGAGCGCGGTAGCGCGGGAGAGCGGATGGCCGTCCAGGGCCAGGGAGTCAGGCACAAGGGCCCAGCCTGTGGGTAAAGGCAGGGGGACCGCGTCGCCGCCCCGCGTGGGCAGGCGGACCCGGAGGCATGCGTCTCCGCAGTTCAACATTACGGGCGGGGTACCGTCTGCGGAGATCCGGGGACGGACGAAGCCGTGCAGGTGGTCAAAGTCCTCCGCGACTGAGAGGCGAAACCATGCCCGCCCCGGGGGGGAGAACGTCAGGGGGAGGATGTCTCCGCCCGAGCCCACCTCTACCACTGCGCCGCGGTAGGAGGCCAGGGCCTGCTGGAGGGAGACCAAGTCGTTCAGCGGGGGGCGTTCTAACTGTGGGAGGCCCTTCAGGGCCGATTCGGTCTGGCTGAAGCCCCTCCCCTGGGAGAATCGGGGCTGAAGCCCCTCCCACAGGGACACATAGGGGCTCCCTTCCTGATCGATCTCAGCCGGGAGCCCGCGACCGTGGCTCCCCTCCCACATGAAGAACAGGCACACCACCAGCGCCAGCACCACTACGCCCAGCGCGGGCAAGAACCAGCGACGGGAACGGAGCTGTGCGAAGAGCCGCCGCAGCCGGGGAAACAACCCACGCCCCGGCAGCCCGTTGAGTTGTTCCCGGACAAGTCGCTGCAAGGCCTTGGCGGCCCGCTTTCGCAGCCGTCGCAAGGCCCTGTCGTCCACCACCGCGTTGCGGTCCATGACCACGTCGAGGTCGTTTCCGTTCAAGACGAAGACCGGGGAGAGACCAGTTTCCAGGCCGGCCGTGGACTGTACAGGTGGCGGGTTGTGAGACAGCTCTTCCAGGAGCATTCCCTCCCAGACCGGAAGGCCCCGCGCGTAGAGTTCCACCCGGGGTGCATCGGCCAAGCCAACCGCGCCTTCCACCGCACCGCTGCGGAACCGCAGCTCCGTGGGGCCTCCTACCCGCAGGGGCTCGTTGATTTTCGTTCCGTCCAGGTCAACGGGGAGGACCGATGAGGCCCGGTCGTTTCGTCGCAGGTAGCGACAGTAGCGGTGGAGCGCGGCCCGGACCTCGTCCCGGAACGCACCTCGGTCGGCCAAGGTCGCAGGCCGGGAGAGGACCACCCGGGTCCCAGGGCCGTCGAGTTCGCACGCGGTCTCGTGGACCGTGAACTCGCCATCGAGAGTCAAGGCCCAGGACTCTGTCTCGGTGCGGGACATGACCTCGATGTGATCCGGCTCAAAGCCGAGGACGGTCCAGAAGCCGATGCCGTATCTCCCCGCGGAGGAGCGCTCAGATTCTTTGCTGGAAGCGTAGAGGCGGAAGAGGAACTGCTCCGCATGCTCGCGCCCCATTCCCCTGCCGTCATCGGAAAAGGTCAAGCCCTCGCGGTCTCCGTCGTGGAGGATAGACACCCGAATGTGCCGTGCCCCCGCGTCCCGGCTGTTCTGTGCGAGTTCGCGCAGGAAGAACCATGGATCGTCTCCGTAGCTCTTGACGCCCTGGCGGGCCAGCCGCTTGAACTCAGATCCACGCACGTTACTCCACCGCCTCCGGGCCAGTATAGCGGGTAGGGTGGGGAGGTGTTATGGGAACGTTGGGCGCGGGTCAGTGGGATCGCATCCAGTTGGGCTTTACTTGGGTTATGGGGCGTGTTGGCAACTACGTTCGTGTGAGGCTATGAACTCCCCCGCCCTTCGACTACGGCCTTCGGCCTCCGCTCAGGATTCCGCCCTGTCACTCGCTTTGCTCGTTCGGGGCTCCAGTACGACCTCTGCACGACTCGATGTTGGTTGCTGGGACCAACTATTCAACTCCGAGGTCGGCACAAGATGGGGGTGGAGTCCGAGACGACGGCCAGAGGCCGGCGTGTTGGACGGAATCCTGAGCGACCGAAGGGAGTCGAAGGGCGGGGGAGTTCGTACAACCACACTGAAGCCCCCCTACACGTGAGTCCCACAACAGAGCAACGGAACTGGGGCCTCGGGCTTGGAACATCAGCGGGCTCGGGAGAAGGGGGGGACGGGCTGCGGGGAGACGGGACGGGGCGGCCAGCCGCAGGCTCGGCATGCGAGGACATTTTTGCTGACTCAAAATACGGGGTCCACTTCAGTTGGTTGCTTCCGTGAAATCCCCCTTCGCCCCTGCGGGGCACTCGCCTTCGCTCGCCTTGCGTCGGGCCGAACGCTCCACCGGAGCGTTCTATCGGCTCCGCCGATGCCCTCCTCATCCCCCATGAAGGGGGAAGGAACCGCATAAAGCGCTGTTGACGTTGGTTGCTGGCGCTGAGGCCGCCATCGGCGGGCGTTGCTGCGCCTCCGGCAGACACCTGCAACCTCTGACATCTGCACAAAGGTCAGGTTTCGTCTGGCTGTCAGCGTTCGAGACGGTCGACACCTGCGCCCTTCGGGCTTGGTCCCGATTCGGATTGGCTTTTTTGGCAAACTAGAACACGTCGGGACCTACGTCCAAGAGGTAGTCGGGGCTGAACGCGAGCGGGTAGAGGAAGCCCTGCGGCGGGGGTGCTGGGAGCGCGCCGGTGGCCAGGGCCTCCTCGCGGATCTCTTCGTTGGAGATAGCGATCGCGGCCAACTCCTCGGCTAACTCTGCACCGCTCAGGTTCCAGTCTTGCTCGACGAGGCCTGTCAT
>CAYOTU010000203.1:0-6715 GCA_964406905.1 uncultured Myxococcales bacterium
TCCCCGACCTGCCGCCCCCGCCGATCAACTCGGACAGTTCAGAAGAACGATAGCCTTACCAATTCCTCCCTCCGCGCCTGCCGACAGACATCTCCGCCTGGGTCCTCTCGGAATCCTCCAGGATCGCATCGTGGGGACAGGCACTCTGGCAGACTTGGCACCCGCTGCACCGCTCAGACATTACGACAGCGAGGCCCACGTCATTTATCTCGATGGCCCCCATAGGGCAGACGTCAATGCACACGCCACAGCCCACGCATTTCATGGCATCAATTCGTACGATCATTCGTTACCTCCATCCGGGAGGCCTCGCTCGGCAACCTCCCAATCAAAAAAAACCAACCTGCGCCCAGTCCAGAGGACTATCCTCTAGCGATGGTGTTCTAAACACCCATCGAGAGCAGCACAGCGCCCAGGACGAGTCCGACAACCAAATTGATGAGTTTCACGACGACAAAAGTACGCTTCGAGGCCGAGAGCAAGGGCAACATCCCGTGGCCGTCCTGAACAATGCTGCTGGCGAACAGGACGCTCAGGGGCGCCACGCCGTCATTGTACATGGTCACAAAGATAAGGTGCGGGCCGGATTCGGGAAGCAGCCCGATGAGGCCCCCGCTCGCCAACAGACCCCAGTCGCTCCCCGGGGGCAGCGCGCCGAGGTCGACAAAGCGGGTCAAGGCTGTCAGGACCACCAGGGCAGCCAAGGTCCACAGAAAAATACGCGGGACATGCCGCAGCACCACGTGACGCCAGAGGTGGTCTTCGAGGAAGTGCTCGGATACGGTCGCCGAGATAAACAGACCGAATCCCATTACGAGGAGGAAGGTGACACGCTTCCAGTCCCAACCAGCAGGACCGATATTTCCAAAGACGAGGGCAAGAATAAACAGCACCAAGCTCAGCACCAGGGTAGCGCGGTAGGGGCTGGGGGAACGCAAGGATTTGAGGATCCGCCCCCGAGGGAAGCACCCGCAGGCCTCAGCTTCGTGAAAATCGAAGTCACAGCACGGTGCATCCATCTGGTTAAGCCGAGGTGAGACCCACCGATCGGTCATCCAACCAGCAACGACTCCGATCAGGATCAGCGCAAGGGTCATCCCAATCGCTACACCGGGGAACAGTGCGAGCATAACAAAGGTCTCGTCCCCGCTGGTGGCTATCATGGTTGCGACCAGCGCGCCCAGGCTCACCTTGCGGTGGGCGTAGAGCGCTACGACAGCGTAGGCGCCGAGGCAACCCGGGATAGCCCCCAGCAGAGACGCCAGAAAAAGCTGTCGCCAATGCGCCCCCTGCAGAGCGTGGACAAGGGTCCCGCGCGTCATCACGTTGAGGTATTCGACGACAAGCATCATCACCGCGACGAACGATGTGATCATCAGGGTCTGTTGGAGTAACGATATTCCGAGCAGCATGATCCCTTGCACCTTTCCTTCCCCTTGTTTACCGGGGATTCACGCGTCGATTCCGTGTGACGATGGCAACCTCGGAAGGCCGGTCGCCGGGCTTGCCCAACTCCGAACGACCACGGCTGCGGCCAGCATAGCGAGGCTCGTCACTGTGAAGAGCGTCGAGAAGGACCAGCGTTCGGCGATCCAGCCACCAACCAGGGGCATTATCGCGACGGGGAGCCCCATGAGGGCATAGACCGCAGCGTAGGAGGAACGACGCGACGCCGGAGCCTCCTCAAGCAAGGCGCTCTGAAAGCCGACGCGGCGGCCCCCCATTGTAGCACCGACCAGCATGGCCGCAGGAAGCAACACCAACCACCCCAGAATTCCGGCGAGGAGGCCAAGCACCGGCGTGGCCGTAGCGAACCATACGTAGACGACCAGCATCCGCCGACTCCCGAAGTTGTCCACGAGTCTGCCCCAGGCATAGTTCCCGGCCATAGCGCCGAGCGCGATGGCCGCTATAAACAATGCCATGGCCTCGGGGGGTGCGCCGTAGCTACGGCGCGCCGCTACGATGTAGAAGGGCACGGCGAGCAAACTCACACCGGTGATCCAAAAAACCAGCACCGTCGAACCCAGACGACGAACTGGTTCCCGCAGAGAACGCAGGTATTCAGACCAGGGTTGCCGCTCTGTGGACTCCTCCACAGGGGGCTCGCTGATGGCCCAGATTCCGAGCGAAGAAACAGCCAGCACCAGCGCTGCGACGAGAAACAAGGCAGCGTAGTTCCGGGGCCAGGAGATTGTCAACAGAGCACCGGCGAGGGCAGAAGAGGCCAACGCTAGCAGGCTACCGATCATCTGACGACTGGCGAAGAATTTACCCCGATACGAGGCCGGAATCACCCGGCCGATGAGGTCTGTGTAGGGCACGTTGCCGAGGGCACCGCCCGCAGCGAAGAGACCCAACATTACCGCCAACGCAATCATCATCACCCGAGGGGCGGTGCTCTCCCCGAAGGCGATGAACAACCCCAGCACAGCAAGGCTGCTCGCTCGGAGGTAGATCGCGCCCAGGAGCACCGGGCGTTTACGCCGCATGGGCTCGACGAAACGCGCGACGAAGATCTGCGGAAGAGCACCCGAGACGGCGAGCAAGGCTATGAGGCCTCCGACCCATACGGACGATCCGGTAAGATCGTGGATAAAGGCAGGCAGCACGACCGTCACATCGGAGAGCGCTGTGCTGGCAGCGAGCAGCGCCCCGTGCCAGACACCCCCGAGAAAGTTTGGATTCCTCCAGGCAGTTGGGGGTGCAGCAACAAGAGTTCCGTTCATTTCTGCTTGGACTCCGCGCGCAGGTCAATGAAATGACGCTCCTCGCCCTTGTTCCATTCGGCAACGACAAGATTCAAATGCGCGCATACCTGATCCAGACATCCGGTGACATCGCTATGCCTGGTCAGAACACATACAAACCGCTTCTTGATGCGCTTGATATTGGGGCCAAAGACCCTGGAAACGGCGACCTGCACACCGTGGCTTCCGAGAATCCCAGAGATCCCCCTGGCCTTCTTCGGGGCCGCGTGGACGCCGTCCTCCTCGTCGGTATCATTCTGCACTCTCCGGACCGCCTCACAGCCCGTCGGATAAACATCGAAGACCTCGAAAAAGCTGGCATCCCCAAAGTGCCGATCCACCAAGTTGATTCCGTCGTCGGTCGCCACCGCTACACGTAGTGTTTTCAAGGAAATGCCTTTCAGTATTTCTTCAGCTTACCGTCCTTGTACCCCTCGTACGCCTCCCGCACCGTCAAGTCGCCGGCGCCGACGTAGATCTCTATTCCTGTGCTCTCCAGGACACGACCTGCGTTGCCCCCGGGACCGTTGCCCGTGATCAGCACGCCCGCGCCGAACTTAGCCAGCTTCTGCGCGGTAAGCGGACCGGCCCCGTGCGCTGAGTTCTGGATGGCCCTGTTGTCGAGGGTCTCGATCGCGTCGCTCTCCTCGTCGTAGACGAAGAAAAACTGCGTCCGGCCGAAGCGTGGATCCATCTTGTCGTCCCATGTCGGACCCTGGGTCGTAAACACGATCTTCATCATTCCCTCCGTTCTTTGATGATGGGGCGTAAGGCCCCGGTTAATCGGCTCCAGCACTCCTTCAATATCGCCTCAAAAGACGAGTCCCATTCCACGATGGTCTTTCCTTGGGTCATGGCCTCCGTGAATCGCTCGTCGTACGGAATCTCCGCCAACTCGATGATGCCCTCGTCCGCCAGGAATCGCCGCAAATCAACCAGGACAGCCGGGTTGAGATCCGCCTTGTTGATAATACAGCCTGCCTGGATACCGAACCTCTTGACGAGCTTATACACACGCCTCAAATCATGCAGGCCTGAGACGGTGGGCTCGGTGACCAATACCACGAACGCGGCGCCCGACAATGACGAAACCACGGGGCAGCCTATACCAGGAGCCCCATCGATCAGCACCCACGGGAGCCCTCTCTCCTCGGCTACCTGTTTCGCCTCGTTCTTGACCTTGGCGACGAGTTTGCCGGAGTTGTCGGCCCCGATAGCGAGCCTCGCATGCACCATGGTGGTGCCGGTCTTGATCTTTGAACGGTACCATTTCCCGACGTTCTGCTGCACGTTCGTGATCGCGTCGGTGGGACAAACCCGGGCGCAGTATCCGCAGCCCTCACAGTCGAGATCCTGTACGATATACTTGCCCTCGACGATCGGGATTGCATCGAAACGGCAGACCTCAGCGCAGGCCCCACACCCCGAACACAGGTCTTGATCGATCACCGCCAGTTCACCGCTGAAGAAGGCCTCTTCGTTTCCGAAGTCCGGCTCCATCAGCAGGTGCATGTCCGCTGCGTCTACGTCGCAGTCGGCCACGACGACATCCTCCCCGCCCAGGACAGCAAACGCTGCGGTGATGGATGTCTTGCCCGTCCCCCCCTTCCCAGAGATAACCACGATCTCCTTCATGAGTGCCCGCCTTTGTTGTCCAGGATGTACGCTGCGATCTTCTCAACAGCGTCCTTCACCGCTGGGATATCCCGGTACAAGAGCTTCCCAGCGGAATACGCCTCCGCTATCTGTCTGCTGTTGGGGATCCGAGCCACGAGGTCGATCCCCTCGGACGCGCAATACTGCACGACCGCATCATCGCCGATTCCGTCTTTGTTCAAGACCACCGCAAAGCGCACGCCGAGCTGCCGGACTGTCTCGACCGCCAACGTCAGGTCGTGCAGTCCGAACGGCGTCGGTTCCGTGACGAGGAGGATGAGATCCGCGCCCTTTGTGGCCTCAATCACGGGGCACGATGTGCCCGGCGGCGCGTCGAAGATCATGACAGTGTCGGGCGAGGCCATCTCCTCGACCTCACGGATCGTCTGCTTGATCAACGGTACGGCCTGCTCCTCGCCGATCAGCAACCTGCTCTCGACGAAATCCATACCTTGGACATCGAAGTGCTTCATCTCGCCCATCTTCTTCGGAATCATGGCCAAGGATTGCGTGGGACAGAGCTCGGAGCATGCATAACAGGCGTGGCAGAGTTCGGGGAACACCATAATGCTGTCGCCCATCTGCAAAATTGCGTTGTAGTTGCAGACCGCCTGGCATTGACCACAGAGGTTGCAGTTCTCGGCTTTCCATTCAGGGATCATCTTGAACTTGGGCTCATGCCGCAGCATATCACCCCGGACAAAGAGACCGGAGTTCGGCTCCTCGACATCCAGATCGGCGAGGATCACCGGGCCCGACTCGGCCATATAGGTGGCGAGATTCGTTGACAGGGTAGTCTTCCCGGTGCCGCCCTTCCCGCTGGCGATGGCGATTTTCATGACTCAATCCTCGTGGTGTTATGGTAGTTCCAGCAGCACCGCCCATGGCCGAATCCCCCAGCGAAGTCGATCAGGTCGGTCGAACTACAGGACGGGCATTCGGTCAGCTCTGCGGCGAAATCAACCAAAGACGTGTACCCGCAGTCGCGGCAACGGATTATGTTTCCTTCGAAGTGGATCTCTCCCCCGGAGATTTCCAGGCAACGGCCTTCGACCAGAAACTGCGCGACCGTGTGCCGCGCCTTCTCCACCAGGCGTGAGAAGGTCGACCGGGAGATCTCCATCAACGCCGCGGACTCCGCATGGTCGAGCCCCTGGAAATCGGCCAGGCGAATCGCCTCGAACTCATCCAGCGCCAGCCGCAGTGCAGATGCACCGTTACGACGGACTCCCGCCGGCTTGAAGGCGGAGAAAAGCGGTGGCGTTCGAATGGAGCGCTTTTTTTGAGGTCGAGACATCGTCCCTCGCGGGGTTGATCCGAGAGAGAAGATAAGCACATATGTGCAAAACGCAAGGACCTTTTTTGATGGCCCTCGACGGTCCGGTCTGGAGCCGGTAGGATTCCTTCGAGTAAACCAATCCTGGAAGGACGCGGTGGACGCCATCGATTTGTCATATGTGGCCCTCGCTATCCTGCCCGTTGGGGGCATCCTGATCGCTGTACCCCTTGCGCTCCTGCACCTGAATTATCCGATCTGGCTGGTCTTGCTCACTGCACCAGCGCTGGCCTACATCCAGGTGCTCGTGGTGGACCTCGGCTGGTCAGCGCTGGAGCGCTGGCCCCGGTGGCGCAGCATGCTGGAACGACGCAGGAGCCGACGCGTGGAGCGACTGGTCGAGTCCAAGGGCGCGTTCTGGGCCACCTTTGTTGCTGCGGGCCTGATCAGCCCCTGGGTTGTCATGGCCTTCATGCGCTATGCGCGCCTGCCGCAGCGTCGCGTGGCCCTGCCGATCTATCTCTCCATGCTCACGGTCACCATCATCGTGGCGGCGATCTGCGTCTTCGTTCCCGGGTGGTTCTCAAGCACCTTGTGATATCATGATTTCCCTTATGGAGATCTGAATGGAGGATCGAAAATAATGAGACGGTTGTGGCTTCCTGTTTTACTCGGTCTCTTCGCTGGATGCGGCGGGGACGCTGTCGGGGATGGCGGCGGCGCGGCCGGTGGAGGCGAGTCGTTCGCAGTAGGCGGGGAGGGCGCCGCGGGCGTGGTAGGGGCCTCCTTGGGCGAGAACGGTGCGGAGGGGGTCGGTGGTGTAGCCGTCGGGTTGGGTGGCCATCATGTTGTCGTGCCAGGCGGTGAGGAGTTCTCGGCCTCGCGCGAGGATGTCGGGTTTGGCGGCGGCGAGGTCGTGTTGTTCGTGTGGGTCGGCGACGATGTCGTAGAGCATTTCGTCGGCGAAGAGGTGGAACCCGTCGTGGTAGGTCCGCATGTAGAGCCAGTTGTCGAATCGGACGGAGCGCTGGCA
>CAYOTU010000204.1:0-6692 GCA_964406905.1 uncultured Myxococcales bacterium
CGTATCCGGAACAGAATCAGGGCGAGCAGGAACAAGAGGACGGCGCTGGGCTGATTTCCTCCATCCGTGGCGGAGCAACCACCGGAACCAGACCCCTGAATCGGATAGACAGGCCCCGACGTTCCGGTGGCCTTGTCCCCACCCGCTGTTTCACCGCTTCCA
Organism: uncultured Myxococcales bacterium; assembly: GCA_964406905.1. Taxonomy (GTDB): domain Bacteria; phylum Myxococcota_A; class UBA9042; order CAIXZC01; family CAIXZC01; genus CAZNWW01. Next base: position 163 of record CAYOTU010000204.1, read on the forward strand.
CCGACGTCTGGCCCTGCCGCGACTTCCGACGCGTCAGCCCCGTCTTCGACCGCTGTGATGGCCTCCGGGGCTTCGCCCACCTCCTCAATGATCTCCTCGATCCCTCCCCCGGTGTCAGCCGCGTCCACCACGTCCTCCTCCCAGGAGTCTGCCGCGGCCTCGACCACCTCGGGGGCTTGGTCGGCAGGTGGATCCGGTGGGTCCGGGGGTTCAGCGTACGGATCCGCCAGGATCTTGACTTCGTGAAGCGCTGGCTCCCCGCCGCCAGCGCTCCAGGCGCGGACTCTAAGGGTCTGGGGGTACTCGGAGAGGACCGTAGCGTCGAAGCTGCCCTGGTAAACGTGCTCCTCCAGGGGGTCCATCGGGGTCCAAACCTCCCCGTCGAGGGACCACTCCACGGTCTCAATGCCTGCCGGATCAAAAGCCAGGGCCCGCACCGGTGCGTCTTCCAGGTACCAGGGGATCTTGTAGGCACTTAGATGGCCGCCGCCCAGGTCCCGGTCCAGGGGCGCGGTGACCAGAACCTGGGGCCAATCCTGGACGTCGAAGACCCGGACGGACAACCCGCCTCCATCGATCGCGACCACCGCGACGTTTTTGTTCTCCTTCTTTGTGAGGGAGGCGATGTTGACATGGAGGGTCCCCAGATCCCAGAACTCGTCCCAGTCGTGGGTGTGCCCGTACAGGTACAGGCCGACCCGATCCTGGGCGATCAGGTCCTCGAGGACCTCCTTCCCTTCACCGAGTTGGCCTACGGGATGGTGGCCGAACACCAGGATAAGGTCCTCGTCAGGATGGGCTGCCAGGGTGTCGGTGATGAAGGCCTGGTCATCGTCGTCCAGACTCGCGTCGTCAAAGGGGGCAGGCGCGCCGTTCGACGCGCAGGTGGCCAGACCCATGGCCAGGCAGTCGGTCGCCCCCGCGCTGAAGGTCCAGGCGTGGTTGGTCAGGCCGTCCGCGCTGCCGGAGACCGACCAGGTGGTGTAGTGATCGAGGTCCCCGTCGCCGAAGTGGTCATGGTTCCCCGGCAGATCAAAGTAGAAATCAGGGTCCATTCCATTGCCCGCCACGGTCTCTGCGTATTCGACCCACTCGGCCTCCACCTGGCCCGTGGGCACCATACCCCAGGACGTCGCGTCCGCCAGATCGCCCGCGTTTACCATAAAGACCGGATCCACCGCGGCCACCAGGGTCGTGCAGGCCCACTCGAGACGCTCCAGATCCTTGTTGCCGTAGACCAACTCCTCCGCGCCCACGTGGGAATCGGAGATCGCCAGGAACCAGGTCAGGTCCTCGGGACCGTCCAGGTACTCTGCCTGGGCCGCTGCGGCCGACCTGGACATGACGTTCGCGACCAGGACCAACATGAAGATGCAGCTCACAAATCGATTCGGATGTCCCACTTCACCCACCTCCGCAAGGCATACTAGCAATCAGGAGCAGGTTCCGCCACCGGTCCAACTGGCCTGAGGATCTTCTCCGTGCTACTCTTGGCCATCGGATAGGCTTTGATTTGGAGGATTTCATGTCATACCGTCTGGTTCTCGCTGCTGCGATCTTAGCTGCCCTGTTCGCCATGGGCTGCGACTCGGAGGGCGTCTCTACTGTGCAATGCGTACCCGGGGCCACCGAGATGTGTACCACGGTCTGCGACCCGCCCGGGACAACGACGGGAGTACGGGGCTGCACAGCAGACAAGCTCTGGGGAACCTGTGTCCCACCCGCTGAGGTATGCGGGAACAACCGCGACGACGACTGCGACGGCGACGTGGACGAGGACTGCGGCGGCGGGGGCGACGGCTGCGATCCCGGCGCCACCCGGAACTGCGACGTCAGCAAGGGCGACTGCTCTACCACCGGAACCCAGACCTGCAAGGACGACGGGACCTGGGGCAACTGCCACCCGCCCGAGGAGATCTGCAACGAGATCGACGACGACTGCAACGGCGCTGTAGACGACGTCCCCGGCGGCTGCGCCGCGGGGCCTCTGCCCTGTAAGCCCGACGGCTCCACGCGCCCCTGCATCATGGAGTGCGGCCCCGTGGGTGAGCAGACCTGCGTAAATGGATTCTGGGCTCCCTGCACAAAGCCCGAGATCTGCAACGCGTTCGACGACGACTGCGACGGTGAGACCGACGAGGCCGCGCCAGGCCAGCTCCTCAGCCAGACCTGCACCAACGAATGCGGCGAGGGGACCCAGCAATGTGCCAACGGCACCTGGGGCCCCTGCTCGGTCCACCCCGAGGAGGAGATCTGTGACGAGATCGACAACGACTGCGACGGCTTCACCGACGAGGACTGCGACTGCACGACGGGCGACACCGCTGTCTGCGGCACAACGGACGGGGAATGTAACCCAGGCATCAAGGAGTGCGTGAACTTCCAGTGGGGCCCCTGTGGAGGCGAGACCTACCAGGGTCCGGTCGCTGAAAAATGCAACGGCCTGGACGACGACTGCGACGGAGCTACCGATGATGGCAACCCCGAGGGAGGCATCCAGTCCTGCGGAACGCCCAACACCGCGCAGCCGAACGGCACCCACACCCTGCCCTGCACCCTCGGCGAGATGAACTGCGTGGCCAGCCAGCTCCTATGCGAAGGGGGCGTGTCTCCGACCCCGGAGCTCTGCGACGGGATCGACAACGACTGCAACGGCCTCACCGATGACGACGCGCAGCCGGACCAGTACGACCCCAACAACTCCTGCCTCCAGGCCGCGGACCTCGGCGCGGTGGTGGAGAACCAGGGCCCCCAGACCTTCAAGGCCACGCTCTACCAGGATGGGGACGTTGACTGGTACTTCGTCACCGCCGCGGAACTCTCCAACTTCTGCTTCGGCGGCGACGAGGGCCCGTACACCTTCACCGCAACCCTGAAGGACCTGCCCCAGGACTTTGACCTTTGCGTTTGGAATGAGCTGGACTCGGAGTGCAGCGACCTGCCGTCCGAGGGTCTCTGCGAGGAGCTGGAGATCTGGGAGTCAGGCACCAACACGGAGGTGTACACCTACACCTGGACGGGGAAGTGCTTCGATAACGACGACCTGACTTTCTACGTCAAGGTCGTCAACTTCGACTCAGACTACGACTGCGCGCCCTACACCATCGAGTTCGAGGTAACTACCGACTGAGCCTCGTGGCAATGGCACCAGGGTACTGGTTGAAACCTGTTTACGAACACGTCGGGCCCGAAGGAACGCAATTTATTATGGGCGCTTCGCGTCGCACTCGGGCTCCAGACGGTGCCCGAAAACCTCACGATCGATATGCCGGACAAAAGGGAGCAGACGCAGGAGCCACTCGTCCTCGAGTCCGGCGTGGTCCATGAGGTCCTCGTACCGCTCGTAGAGAAGGCACTCCGCGCAGAAGGTCCGCAGCCCAACGTCGTCACAGGCGAGGAGACGAAAATAGAGCGGCTCCGTGAACAGCGGGGAGGGGCTCCTGCGAACGGCACGGTGCGGACTCGGCGGGTAGCAAACGAAGCAGGATAAAAGGACCGCCGTGCCGGACTCCCGGCCGAGGCAGCCCTGCAGGTCATGGAATGAAGGCGACTGAACCCACTCCCAGTACTCGGTTAGGAGTTCCACGTGATCCGTGTTCTGATCCGCCCTGGCCTCAACAAGGCTACGCCAAGCCTGCTGGGCCTTGCAATGCGCTGTCTCGAGCAGTCGCTTCGCGGCGGGCCGGAGCGTCGTCCCGCGCTCGTCGACGATAATGTCTGCATTGGCCCCGTCGGCCGCACCCGTGGCACGGTAGGCGACGAAGGCCTCCAGCGCGTCTAGGACACCAATAGCGGGGGAACGTCCCGGGGTCGTGTCGACGATGCCGGCTCGGACGGCCACCGCGGCCAAAGCCAGGGCTTGGCTGATGCGATCCTTCGGGACGAGCACCCACGTCTCGCCAGCACGCCCGATTAGACCTATGAACGCCCCCTGAACATCGCAGACGAACCCACCTCCTTCCGAAACAGTGCCCTCGGGTTCGACGCGGATCTGCCGTGAGACGGTGGATTCTCCCGGCCCTGAATCAGGGTACACGAGGCGTCCGCTGAGTGTTTGGGCCGGAGCTGCAGGATCCTGGAGCGACCGGGAGAGAATCCAGACCACCTCGTCTCCGTCCATGGATAGTACAGATCTGCCCCCCTGCCCCTCCGCTTGGACCGGAATCGGAGGCAGCCGCTCGGTCGTTGAAGAGGATGGGCTCCCCGCGACAACGAGCACGGCGATCCCGAGACGTGATGGAATGGGGACCTGGACCACCTCCCTGGGGGCGACCTCCCCGGGGAGGCGAAGCGTGGCGCGTAGGGCCCCCAAGAGAGCCCCGGCCGGGGCCGCTACAAACACCGCTGCTTCCGGGGTACGCATAGCGGGGACCGTGAGGCTCCAGTGGCGTGACCGGCAGGACACCGCGTCCGCCTGGCAATCTGGAAAGCCCGTCACCTCCAGCAGGACAGCCGCGTCATAGGCACGCACCCCCCAGGACTCGGAAGTGACGCTGTCATCCCCCCGCGCGAATGTCGGGCTCAAGAGCGAGAGCGCTAGGATAACTCCGACGATGATGCGGGAGGTATTCTCCCAAACCCGGAGGTAGACCAAGATGTCCTCCACCTCGTAAAACTCCATTCACTCTCCCGAGACAGCCTTATAGCTCAGCCATCGAACATACGCAGCCAGGAGCATCTTGTGCTTGGAATCGTCCATGTCAATGATCGTGAGATCGAGGCCATCCTCGAGACCTGCTGTGGCGGTCCGCTGTTTGCGGATCGAGCAGGTGCAGCGAACGGAGAACGTGCCCTTGCGTGTTACCAGGTCAAACCCAACGATGAAAAAGGAGCGCTGGAGACGCATGACCTCAGCGATGACATAGACAGGGATATGCTGACTGGGCACCGGGCCTTCGGCCCTGGAAAACTCATCGCTACCAACTGGCTTGCATCACACCCGGTTTTCAGCGGCGACGTCCGCGGCCCCGTGGGATCGGGGGCGTTGCGCGCGGCGGTTGTTTAGTTCTATCCTAGCTTCATGCTGGAGGAGCACTTGCAGGTAACCCGTGTACTCATTCTCTTCGTACTCCTGCTCTGCACGCCGGGGGCAGCCCTGGCAGCAGAGGCTGAGTCCTCTGTCGTCCTCGGCACCCATTATCACATGGTAGAGCTCGCTGACCGCGCGCCGGTCCATCTCGGCGGCGTCACTGCGGGGATGGAGTGGGGACTGTCAGACTTCTGGATGCTCCAGGCTTCCCTCTCCGGTGAAGGGGGCGGCACCTTGGGTGGCGTCGCCGCGGCCGGGGGAACTGTCGGCGTGCAAATCGCCACCCTCATCGACGCGACCCAGTGGATCCCCTACCTGGCCGCGGGGATCCGAGGGGGCCTCCTCGACCTGGGCGTGGATACCCACCTGGATCCGTACATGGAGGTCTACGGTGGGGCGGACTTGACTACCGGCCCCGCCGGGGCTGGGCTGTAGGCGCGTTCGGCTTCGGAGGCATGACCTGGTCAGCGCCGGGCTTCGGCGCTTCCGCTGGCGGGCTAGTGACTTTCAAGATGTACCTCCCCCACTTCTTCAACTAGGCAACAGAGAGGATTCCGATGCACCACGTTTTTCTCACCGGCGGTTCGGGCTTCTTCGGACACCACATAGCGGCCCGGTTCCTGGCAGGTAACTGGCAGGTGGGCGCGCTCGTCCGCGCGTCGTCAAACACCACAGGCCTCGAGGCTCTCGGCGCGGCCATCGTGACCAGCGCACTCGACGATCGACCCGCCTTGGTCAAGGCCATGCAAGGCTGCGACGTCGTCGTTCACTGTGCAGGCTCCACCGCGTCATCAACCGAAACCGAGTACATGAAGATCAACCGGGACGGCGCGGCCGCGGTCGCCACCGCCGCGGTCGAAGCCGGGGTGCCGCGCTTCGTGTTGATCTCCAGCATCGCGTCCCACGGGCCCTCCCAGGATGGCGGGGACGGTACGGATCACCCGATCTCGGCCTACGGCCGCAGCAAGCTCGCGGGCGAACACGCTGTCAAGGAAATCCTGGGCGACAGCGTCTCTCTCGCTGTCCTCCGTCCGCCGCCGATCTACGGCCCCGGAGATTGGGCCCTGGTGCCGGTGTTCAAGATGGCCCTCAAGGGGCTGATGCCGACCTACGGAAAGAACCCGGGGCGCATCAGCATCGTCCACGGCGAGGACGCCGCGGACGCGATCTTCCGCCTCGCCACGACAGACGTCCCCTGGGGGCCCTACTATCCCGAAGACGGATCCCGCCCCACCTGGCCCGCGTTCGCGCAGAGCTTCTCAGACGCGCTCGAACGCCCCGTCCGCGCTCTCCCGCTCCCCCGACCTCTGTTCTGGATCGCGGGGGCGGTCGCTTCGGCCTGGGGTCGCATCGCCCGCCCCCACCCCTTCGCACTCGACAAAGTCCGCGAGATGGCCGCACCCGGCTGGGTCTTCTCCTCGCGTCGCTTACGCGACGCAACCGGCTGGGAGCCCCGCCACGAGCTGGTCCCCGGCCTGCGCGCTACCCTTGAGTGGTACGT
>CAYOTU010000205.1:0-6660 GCA_964406905.1 uncultured Myxococcales bacterium
CGCTACGCGAATCTACTGCTCAGAACGGTTTACCCGATCTTCGGTCAGGGCTGCGGTCCCGGGCCTATCCCCCGTGGAAGCGGAAGACCTGGACCTGGGCCTTGACCGCGTCGAGGAGGTAGAGGTAGCCGTCCGCGTCCAGGTCGATGGATACCGGTGCGGTCATGGGTCCGATGCCCGCGTCGCTCCATTGGTACGCGTAGCCGATCACCGGCTCCAGGGCCTCCGCTTCGGGCACGGGACAGGAATAGCCGCAGACCAGCATGCTCTCCAGGACGCAGACCATGTCCCACTCGGTGTCACAGCAGAAGGGATCGCCCACGCCCGGCTCGTAGTAGCCGCTCGCGTCTGGATCGATCGGGTCTATACCCTGGCACATGCAGGGGTCGCTGGGGCAGCCGTTGCAGCCGCCCTCCCCGGTCCCGCCCTTGTCCGTGCAGCCATCGCCTCCCTCGCCGACCCAGCCCGAGCAGGTGAAGTCATGCTGGCACTCGCCAAAAGCCGGGCAGCCGCCGCACTCGCCGCCGCAGCCGTCGGGGCCGCACTCTTTCCCCTCGCAAGAGGGCTGGCAGGAGCCGAAGACCTCGACCCGCGCGTTGCCCGTGTCCACCACGAGAATCTGCCCGGCCGCGTCCAGAACCAGGTCAGAGGGTCCCGCTAGCTGGCCGTCCTCCGCGCCGCTGGAGCCGAACTCTGAAAGATAGGCCCTGGTAAAGTCCGTGGTCAGGACCTGGATCCGGTCGTTGCCTCGATCCGCGACAAAGAGGTTTCCCACGCTGGAGATGACTATCCCCGAAGGATTATCGAAGTTCCCCTGGCCCGAGCCGGTCTTGCCCTGGACGCCCACCACCTGGCCCTTAGAGTTCATCTTCAGCACGCGGTTACCGTCGTCGAAGCCCTCCCCGGGGCCGTCCGCTACATAGATCCAAAGCTCCCCGTCCTCCTCGCCGAAGGCCGCGTCTACCGGTGCGAAGAAGAGCTGGGAGGTAAAGTTCGGCGGCGGCCACTGCTCCTGGACGGTCCCGCCGGGACCCAGCCAGATCAGGCGATCGTTCCCCGTGTCCGCTACGAGGATCCTGCCGTCGGGCGCGGCAGCTATCCCACCCGGCGCGGAGAGGGCCACGCCGTGGGCAACTGTGACCTCGGCCACCGTCTCCCAGGTCCTCGTCATCAGGAGGACCCGGTTGTTCCCCGTGTCCGCAATGGCCAGGAACCCCTCCGCTGTGACGGCCACAGCCTTGGGGTTCTGGAGTTGGCCCAGCGCGCTGCCTTTATCACCAAGAGAGATGAGATAATGTGCGCAGAGGCTCGGGACCAGGACACACGCTCCGTCCTTACAGGTATCCGTGGTGCACGAATCCCCGTCGTCGCAGTCTCCGTCGACCCCGCAGCAGCCGGCCGCGCCCGCGGCGACCTCATGGACACACTCGCCGACAAAGGGATCGCATCGGTCCGCTGTACACAGGTTCCCGTCGTCGCAATCGATCGGCAGGCCGGGGATGCAGGCGCTGTCCTCGCAGCGCCCCCCCTGACGGCAGGGATCAGCATCCAGGCAGGTCTCGATCACCACCCAGGCAGCGCCCGCTGCGTCGCACTCCTCGATGGCAGCGCCGTCACAGCGGCGCTCCCCGGGATCGCAGATCCGGCCCCCGCCGTCACCCCCCGCGTCCCCAACCGTTTCCCCGCCGCTACCGCCGCCGTTGCCACCGCAGGCAGCGAGGAGCAGGATGCCAACTCCAATCACCAGGCTCCGCATGGTCTTGTCCCCCTCGTCTCGGTCGTGATAATTCTAGCAAGTGTCTGGAGAGCTGTCATCCACGGGGGACAGGACCCGCTCCTTGCGCCGGGGCACGGCGCCCCTATAATGGTGCCGGAACATGCAGGAGGGACATCATGAAGGACACGAGACACGATGATCGGACGGAGTTGGGCAAAGAGATCATTGACAAGATGCCTGACCTGCCCGGAGGCATCGCCATCCTGGTCACCCAGGCTTTCTGCCCGAACGGGCACAACCTGGTCTACCGGGAGGACGTATCCTTCTCCGGGCAAAAGGGAATCTCGATCAATGTTGCAGCGGGGGACTGGGAGGGCGAGGTCGTCCTCAGTCCCTTCCACGGCGACAGCCGGAAAATCGGCATGAGCGAGGACATCGCCGTGGGCATCAGATGCCGCCTCACCTGCCCTGTCTGCGGCGTGGACTTCCCCGTCCAAACGAAATGCGGCTGCCAATGGGGCGGAGACCTTCGGGGCCTCTACCTCAGGGCGGACCTCCAGGACAGCGACCAGATCATGCTCTGCGACGTCAACGGCTGCCAGCGATCCCGAGTCATGGACAACCTCCAGGTGATCTCCGAGTTCGCTGACCGAGAGGACAACGCGTGATACCCCTCCGGGTTAAATGTACCCACTGCGGCGTGGACCTCATGGACCCGTCGCATCCATTGGATGGGCAGCCCTCGGTTCGGGTCCTCCTGGGCACCCAGGGAGGCGAAAATGAGCTGTTCTTGAGCTGCATCTACGGCAGCTTCCGCTTTGAGACCGGGGCTGCTGTGTCCCGGGACAAAATTACCCGGTTCCGATGCCCCCACTGCGGAGAGTCCCTGGTTTCTGCCCAGGAGTGCGACATCTGCGGCGCACCCATGGCGATCCTGGATCTCTCGGAAGGCGGGAGCGTCCAGTTCTGCACCAGACGGGGCTGTAATGGGCACCGGCTGGTGATGGATGACCCGACTCAGCTCCTGGACAGCCTCGACGCTGGTCGATGACGCTCCGGCGTCCAATGCGCTACACGCTCGTGGCGCTCGCCCTGGTCCTGGCCGCTCCCGTAACGGGCCAGGAAATCACAGTCCTCGCGTCAATAAGAACGGGAGGAGGGGGCGTGGGTCAGGTCCTCCTCATGGACACTGCCCTGGACATGGCCCGGGGCTTCGACAGACGAACCCTGATCACCGTGGATTCCCCCCAGAACAAAGAGCGCGACCGAACCCCGCTCCTGGAGGGGCGACGCGCGAAACGCCTGGCGGCTGCGGGGGACTGGGAGCTGTTCAGGGCCTTGGAGGACCGCGCCTTGGCGAAGGCCCTTGAAAAGGCCGAAAGCAAAGGCTTCCGCCCCGTGACCCTGCGTCGGGATCTGAGAAATGAAGGGGCAAGTTCTTTCACGTTCACCTGGGGAAAAGACAGCATCACGGTCCGGCTTGTCCCAGGGAAGCGCCGAAGCGAGCTCTTCTTCCGCAAAGGCAAGGACGGCCCCGAGCGGCGCCTGGCGCGGATCCTGCCCCAAACCGTGGAGGGGCCTGATGGGCCCATGGACATGGGTGCAAACGCGCTGCGGGAGGTGGCCCTCGTCGGAGACGGCCGGGTCCTCCTGCTCGTCGTCGGCGCGTGGGACGCACAGGGGGGTCAGCGTATCGGTTGGGAGCGCGCTGTCCTCCTGCCCCTGAAGAAGACCGGACGCCTCTGGAAGCTCCCTTACCCCCTCGAACCTGCTAACGATGAGTGGCGGACCCCATGAAGACCCTGCACCTCTCCCCCCGAACCCTGGAACGCCTCGGTTTCTCCAAGATCCTCGACACGCTCTGCGCATACGCGGCCTCGGAGGAGGCCCGGCGGCGCGTCCGCACCATCTCCCTCCTGGCGGACGCGGACGCGATGCGTTCGCTGCTGGCGCAGACCGCCGCGCTCCAGGGCCTCGTAGAACGAGGCGAGAGCCTCCCCCTGGAGGGATTACGGGATCCCGCGACCCTCCTCGACCGGGCCGATCGGGGGGGCCTCCTCGAGGGTACGGAGCTGGTGGCCGTAGCGGACATCTGCGCCGTGGTCGGGCGCGTACGACGCTACGGGGAGGCCCGGCACGAGGACCTGGCCCCGCTGCACCACATCTTCGACCAGATGCCGGACCTCGGCGGTGTAGCGGCCGCGGTAGACAGACTCTGCGAGCCTGACGGCCGAATCCGGGACTCCGCTTCCCCGGAACTTGCGGTGCTGCGCAGCCGCGCAGCGTCCCTGCACCAGGGGCTCCGGGACCACATCGACCGCATGACGAAGGACCAGGACCTGGGGGAGGTCCTGCAAGAGCCCTGGTTCACCCTGCGTGACGATCGCTACGTACTCCCCGTCCGCGCTGAGCGCAAATCCCAAGTGAGCGGCATCGTCCACGGAATGAGCAACACCGGCGCGACGATTTTCATCGAGCCCCAGTCCCTGGTGGAGATGAACAACCGGCTCAAGCTCCTCCAGGAGGAGATCGTCCAGCTCGAGCGGGTCCTCCTAGGGGAGGTCACCGCACAGGTGGCCCGCGCCGCTGGCCTGATCCGGGAGGGCGTGGACGCTGCGACGGTCCTGGACGGGCTCCACGCCCGGGCGCGCCTCGCCGCGTCCTGGGGCGGCCGGGTCCCTGACTTGGCCGAAAGCGGACCGTTGCGCCTGCGAGAAGCGCGCCATCCCCTCCTGCTCCTCGCAGGCGGCGAGGTGGTGCCCAACGATCTGGAGATGGAGGACCCCGCGCGGGTCCTGGTGATCTCAGGCCCGAATGCGGGGGGCAAGTCCGTGCTCCTGTCCACGGTGGGGCACTGTCTCCTCCTGGCCGCGGCGGGGATCCCAATCCCCGCGTCCGGGGACAGCCGGCTCCCCGTGATCTCCGGCATCTACGTGGTCCTGGGGGACCTCCAGGACCTGGAGGAGCAGCTCTCCACCTTTACGGGGCACATCGCTGAGCTGCGCCGGGTCACTGAGGAGGCCGCGGCAGGTGACCTTGTCCTCATTGATGAAATCGTCACGGGCACGGACCCCGAGCAGGGCGCTGCCCTGGCGGCGGGCTTCCTCCTGGAGCTGGCCGACCGGGGCTGTCCGGTCCTGGTGACGACCCACTACCAAAAGCTCAAAGCCCTGGGGCTGACCGATCCACGGTTCCTAAACGGAGCGGTGGGAATGGACGCGAAGACCCACCGGCCCACCTACCGCTTCGCGCTGGGACTGCCGGGCATCTCAAGCCCCCTGGAGGTGGCTGCGGGGCTGGGGATCCGACCCGCCATTCTGGCCCGGGCCCGGGAGTTCCTGTCCGGAGAGGAGGACCTGCTCCAGCGGGGCCTCGCCAGGATCCAGGAGCAGCAGGACGAACTGGAGGCCCTGCGGCGGGAGGCGACGGACGCCCTCGCTGCGGCCGCGACGGCCCGTACCCGGCACGAGGCTGCGACGGTGCGCATCGAGAAGGACGCGGCGCAGGAGGTCTCCCGCCGCGTCATCGAGTCAACAAAGGAGGTCCGGGAGGCCCTCAACGAGGTCGGCCGGATCGTGGCCTCTCTCCAGAAGGGTCCGGTACGCCAGGGCCTGGTGGAGGAGCGGCGGCGGCGGGTTCAAGATGTACACAAGCAACTCGAGACCCGCGCCAAAGCCCTGACCGCACAGGTCGAGAGGGAAGACGCGCCCCGGAATGACGGAGCGGCCCTGTCCCCGGGTGACACCGTCCTGCTGACGACCATGAACCGCCAGGTAAAGATCGTGGACGGCCCCGACGACGAGGGACGGTACCGGGTCCGCTTCGGCACCATGACCCTGCGCGCGACCCGGGAGGAGCTGGTCCCGGGCGCGAAGGGCCCATCTCGGGTGACAGCGGTACGTCGCGCAACCCGGGAGGAACGCCCGGGCCCAGCGGGGGGACCCGCTGAGCTGGATATCCGGGGAGAGCGGGTGGACGAGGGGCTGGCCCGCCTGGAGAAAGCCCTGGACGACGCGCTCCTGGACGACCGACAGACCCTCCGGATAATCCACGGCCACGGCACCGGCGCAATGCGCGCCGCGGTCCGCAAGGCCCTCGACCGCAACTCCCAGGTGGTCCGCCATCGCGCCGGCCGCCGGAACGAGGGCGGCGACGGCGTGACCGTCGTCTACCTCGAAGACATCGACGACGAGCCCCCGAAGTTCAAGGGTTCGCCGAAATAGTCGGCCTCACAGGGAGGCGCTCACGAGCGCGGGGCAAAGGGACAGAAGCCTTCCCGCCCCGACGAGGGACACCTACTTGGACGAATCTTCTACAGGCGAAATCTCTTTGAGAAAGCGGGCAATGGTCTTGCTATCCAAATCCTGTTTCCTATCGAGGAGATAGTTGTCAATGTCGTCACGGAAATGTCTCGCTGTTGCGTAACGCTCATCGGGATCGCTTGCAAGACCAGTACGCAGTATCGTTTTCATGCGCTCGTCAAGGCTCTCTTGCTTGCTCATTCCCTTCTCAATGTCAGCATCCCGAACGCGGATGAGAGTCTCCAAGTCGCTGGGAGCCAGAAACAGCCGCTTGAGTGTGAGTGCCTCAAATAGAACAATGGCCAGGGAGAAGATATCTGAACGGTGGTCGATTTTCTGCCCCTTCACTTGCTCGGGAGACATGTACGCCAGTTTGAAACGCTCAATGTCAGCGGGGTACTCGAAGCCCCCGACATTGGGAGTGCGTCCTTCTGCCCGGTTGGACACATTCGGCTGTGGGCTGTGATAGGCAGCCAGACCGAAGTCCAACAGCTTCACGCCCCCGTCATGCGAGAGCATTATGTCAGCCGGAGCGATTCCTCTATGGATTATGTTCAGCGGTGAGCCCTGAAAGTCTGTGGCCCTGTGGTGGATGTAGTCCAGGGCCTCGCACAATTGGCAAATGATGAAGCAGACCAGGCC
>CAYOTU010000206.1:0-6637 GCA_964406905.1 uncultured Myxococcales bacterium
ATGACCGGGTCCTTCCTGGGAATCCTGGGCGTCTGGTTCCTCTGGCGGGGCTGGAGCGGACTGCGGGGCATGATCCCCGCAGCGCTCACCGTGGCGGGACGCACCGCGACCCCCGGGACCGTGCTTCGCCGCGTCCTTCCGCCCCTCGCTGTGGTGACCCTGGCGGTTCTCCTGCTGCATCCCCTCCTGCTCGGTTCGATGCCCGTGAGCCACGACCACCCGGTCCACCTGTACAAGGCCTGGCATTTCTGGGACGAAATGCTCCTCCAGGGTCGTCTTTGTGGCTGGAGCAGCTACTGGTTCTTCGGCTACCCTGCGGAGGAGCTTTATCCCATCGGGCCCGACCTCTGGGTGGCCCTGTTCCGGGCGATGACCTTCGGGGCACTCTCCTGGGAGGCCACCTACAGTCTGGCCTTCGTCGGGGTCTTCGCCTTCTCCGGCCTCGCTGTCTACGTCTTCGGCCGACGGTACTTCGGCGTCACCGCTGGCCTGATCGCTGCCTTCCTCTGGCTCCTTGACCCCGGCGCGTACCGCGAGGGCGGCTGGTCCTACACCGCGGACTGGGCCGTCTGGGTCCAGATCCTGGCCATGGCCTTCGCACTCCTGGCCCTGGCAAAGCTCGAAGACGTCCTGGAGCGGGGGCGGCCCGCTGATTGGGCAGTGGCGGGACTCCTCTTCGGCGCAGCCCTCCTCTCCCACCAGATGAACGTCCTGGTCCTTGGGCTCGGTTTGCCCCTTTTCCTCCTGGCTCGGGCCACGGCCGGAGGGCGGCCCCTCGGGCGGGAGGCAGCGCGCACTGGAGGCGTGCTGGGCCTGGGGGTCCTTGTCGCTGGGTTCTGGCTGATTCCCATGCTGGCCCGCAAGGGCTTGACCACTAACATCGGCGACCTCTGGAATCCCTTGGAATCCGCGGCACAGGGCCTGGTGAACGGCCGGCTCTTCGGCAACGTCTGGCCCGCAGTGGTCCTGGCGGGCCTGGCGGGGGCGGCCCTGGGGGTGGCCCGGCGGAGTTGGGCGGCGATCTTCCTGGTTGCTTTCTCCGGGGCCCTGATCTTCGCGGCCACGAGCACCGCGTTCAACGATCTTGACCTTTTCTCTATCTCAGCCGCTTTCGGCAAGCTCCAGTACCAGCGCCTCCTGATCCCGGCCAAGGCGGGCCTCTTTCTGCTGGCCGGAGAAGCGGTTCGGCTTACCTGGGACGCAGCCCGTGCCAGCGTCAGGCCGCCGCCGCTCCCCGGGCGGAGCCGGTGGTGGCGATCCGTCGGCCTCTTGGTCCTGGTGGCAGCGGCCGTTGCGCCCTTTGTCCGGCCCACCCTCGTTCAATTCAAGGAGCACTACCTGAAGGGCGTCGGCAGCCTGGAGTTGGACACCGAGCGCAAGGACAATGAGGACATCCGAAACTTCCTTGCCTGGTCCAAGGCGGCCTGGGACGAGTCGGAGGTCTTCTACCGCATAGCGTACGAGCTGGACTACCACGACCACACGATGATGGCCGCGCCGGTGCATAACCAGACCCCCTACTTCAAGATCGGCTACACCCCAGCGAAGCTCTTCAAGCACGCACCCGAGGAGGGAGGGGCCGCTATCTACGGACCCCTCTCGGTGAAGTACGTGGTCAGCAAACGGTCCAAGCGTGGCCGGAGTTGGGAGGAGGTGGCCCAGTTCGGACGGCTGCGGGTGTACCGATTTGCCGGCTTTACGGCGGATCGCTGGCGTCTCGACGGCCCCGGTGAAGTGGACGCTGTGGAGTTCGGGGAGGAGCGGATCCACCTGTACCTCTCGGGACTCGAACCCGGCACCCGGCTGCGTCTCCACGTCGCCAACCACCCCCGGTGGCGGGTGCGGATGAACGGAGAGATCCTGGACGTGGACGAGGTCCCCGCTGTTGTCGGGGGTGCGCCCATGCTCATGGAGTTCCCCGTGGAGGACGGGGAACTGGTGGTGGAATACGTTACCCGCGTGCCGGACGCGCTGGGCTACCTGGCCACCCTCCTGGGCCTGCTCTTGGTGGGCCTGCTCCTGGCCGCGTCCAGGCGGCCCGCCATGGCCGCGCGCTTCGCCGCGCCCCTGGCCGGCCCCGCCCGATGGATTGTCCGGCTCACGCCCTGGGCCCTGGCCGCGGGCAGCCTCCTTCTGGTGTCCTTCGTTGGGCTGCGGCTCCACGGTGCGGGTTACGATGGCATGGACACAGCCAGCCTGGCCCACCACCTCCCCGACGCGGAGCTCACCCTGAACGGGGAGGCCTGCGATGACCGTCAGGGAGACCGCTGGTATTGCTCAGACAAGAAATGGAACTACGTGGGCCGCACCGTCCAGCGTTTTGATGGAGCGTTCCATTCCTGCGTATGGGCCCACCCTTCCGACTGCGGCCCCCTGGAGATCCGTTTTCCCGCTGTGCGTCTGGACGAGGCAATCTCGGGCCACCACGGAATTGCAGACAGCGGCCGGTCCCGTGGACACCGGGGAGTGCCGGTGGAGGTGACGTTCCTGGCGGACGGGGAGCGCATCGGGCGGCTCAATGTGCGGGAGAACCAGGGCTGGGCCGCTGTCCTGCTGGACACCTCGAACCGCGCCGGTGAAGAGGTCGATCTGACCATCAGGATCACAGCGCGCAAGGCGGGCCGCCGCCACTTCTGTTTCGACTACCGCATCGCTCCCTGAAGGGAAGAAACCGACGAAGAGCTGTGTTCTCGTTGACGCTCCATAATCGACGGATCTACAGTGGACAACGAAACCGGCTTTCCAAGGAGGAGACACATGAGAGCAATCCTGGCACTGGTTCTCGCACTGACCCTGGCCTTGACGGGCTGCAAAGGCGACGACGCAAAGAAAGACGAAGCAAAGAAGGCAGAGAAGGTCAAAAAGAAAGACAAGGTCAAGAAGACGGACGGACCAGCCTCTCCTGGAGACACGCCGCAGGAGGAGGGGAAGACCCCCGCAGAGCCGACGACGGAGCCGGAGGAGGAGCCAGAGACAGAGCCGGCGACAAAGCCGGTGCTCCTGGAGACCAAGGCCCTGGAGATGATCCCCGGGTCCGCTTTGATGGTGGCCGCGGTGAGGGGGATCTCGCCATTGGCCAAGCTCCTGGGCTGGGACGAACTGCGCACGATCAAGCGGGACTGGTACGAGATCGCTGTGGCCGCGGTGGTGCAGTTCGTGGGGTACAACATTTTGGACTTTGCCAAGCTCCCGGAGATCGGCGTTGATCCGGAAGCCCCCATGGGCTTCGCGTGGCTGAGCTGGGAGGACGAGGCCATCGTCGTCTGGATTCGGCTTACCGACCAGGAGAAGTTCAAGACCACCCTGTACAAGCTGGCCGGTATGGCCAAGGAGACCCTCACCCCCGAGACCATGGGTGAGGCGTTGATTATCTCGATGAAGGGCGAGGGCGACGTCAAGATTGTCCTTCGCGGGGACTACGCTTTTTTGGTGGTGTCCGATGAGGGCGAGAAGGAGGCAATGGCCCACGCGCGGCGCGTGGCCACCATCGACCGCGTCGGCTCCATGGCCGAGGTGGAGCAATTCACCAAGCTCATGGGGACATTGGGTACGGGCAGCGACGGCGCGATGTACATGAACGTAGCGACGATCCTCGATGGGATCCTGGGCCAGTACGATCGGCACCTGGCGAGGGAATCCAAGAGCTGGGTCGAGACCGAGCTGGAGAACGCGAAGGAGCGGGGTGCGGACGCGGAGGAGCTCGCCCGCCTGGAGAAGCAGGCCGAGGAGGAGCGCGCGCGGCAGGAAAGCTATCGGAAGCGCGAGAAGGGCGAGCGCGAGTTGGCGAAGTCCCTCTGGGGTTCCCTCGGCGCGGTGGCCGTCGGCGCAGAGGTCGGCACCAAGGCAGTGACAGCGCGGGCTCTTGCCGCGGTGAACGGCGGCATGATCCTGGAGCTCTTCGGTCGCTCTGAGGGGCGGCCCCTCATCACCAAGGTGGTCTCTGGAAAACCCTGGCTCCTGGCCGGTGCGACGGTTGACGTCGCCTCCTGCCAAGCCCTCTTGGAAAAGCTTTTCGCTGTCGAGGGGGAGAGCTGGGCCGAGGCCGAGAAAAAAACGCTGGAGCTTCTGGGCGTAAACCTGGCCAAGGACGTTTTTGTGCTCCTGGACGGCCAGATAGGCGCTTACATGGGCGGCGAGTTTATCCTCGGGGACAACCCTGCGGAGGCTCTCAAGGAGATCGAGGCCGGCGGCTATGTCGGGATCAAGGATCAGACCGGGGCCACCCGGGCGCTGAACAAGATAGCGGCCCATCCTTCTGAGGTGGCGAAGCTGCTCAAGGCCGTGGATGGCGGCTGGGAGATTGCTGTGCCCGACTGGCGCACGGTCTACGTCAGGGTCGTGGACGGCTACCTCGCCGCGGGCACGGACCCGGCCTTCCTGGACCGGGTGGCCGAGGGCACAGGCGGCGACTGGCCCGCGTCCATGGGCAACGACGACCTCACGGCCATGATTTCGGGCTCCGAGTCCAACGCTGCCTGGATGATGGACATGGGCTTGGTGGGCTACATGGCCTTCGGGTTCGCTATGAGGGAGATGAGCGCAGGCCAGGAGGTCTCCGCGCTCGGCCCTGACGAGCCCCCCTACTCCCAGGCATGGAAGGACAAGAAGAAGTCCATCGAAGAGGAGAAGAAGTCCATCGAAGAGGCCCGGAAACGTCTCGAAAAAGAGGAGATGAAGGTCCTGCGGGCCTTGTTCAGCGCGGCCGGCGTCACTGCGGCCGTGGGCGGTCCCGGTCCCGAGGGGCTCCTGGTCGAGGGGGGCCAGTTCTTTGGCCTCGACTCGATCCCCGCGGTGGTCAAGGAAATCGCCAACCGGGCCTTTGAGATGGAGGCCCTCTCGGCCAAGCGCAACACCGAGGTCTGGCAGCGGCAGGACAACGTCTGGCGCATGGATAGCGAACTTCAGCAGATCCGGCAGCAGGACGTCAAGAAATTCCAGCAGGAGAAGGCCGCGCAGCCGATGCAAGCCCCGGAGGATGCAGCAAGCGCTAGATAGGGCCGACTGCGTTTCTTTTGTGGGAGGCCCTTTCCAGGGCCGATGCGGTTCTGTGGGAGGGCCTTCAGGCCCGATGCGGTTCTGTGGGAGGCATAATCCGCAAAAACAGGATCGGCCGCTATTTTGCTTGCCCGTAAGACATCCGCCCCGCATCCTTTTCCGCATGGAAATTCTGCTAATTACCGTGATTATCCGGGCCCTGAACAACGCCATTTTCGTCCGCTGGCGGGCTGCTCCTCGCGCCGGCCTCGATATGGCGAAATACTGCACTCGTCTTTCCATGCTGGCGAGAATCATGGCCGACGGCCGTTAGGGCAAGTAAAATAGCCGGCGCGCTATTTATTGCGGATCACGACCCTCGTTCTCCCCCGCATCGAAAAGAACCGTGGTTGGACACAAGAAGCCCACTGTGTACAATGGTTTGAATCTAAACAGAGATGGCTCAAACTTTTCGGGAAGGAGAAGAACATGGTATGGACTATTGGTGCTCGTCGATTGCTCGTCGGTGTCCTCTTTGTGGTGGGATGTTCGTCCGGCGAGAAGATTGTGGATGTGATGTCCAACGACCTGGCAAAGGACAGCGTGGCGGTGGACTCAAGAGTTGCCCCGGAAGACGTTCAGGACCTCCAGTCTGGAGAAATCCTGGCCGATATCGCGTCAGATGAACAAGAACCGGATGGAATCCGACAACCTCTTTGCCAGAGCGATCCAGGCTGCATCAATGAAGGGGCTCGTAGCTGCTCGGATGACAAAACCGCCTGGCTTTCGTGCGTGGAGGTTGAACCCGGTTGTCTCCAGTGGGCCAATCCCACCCCCTGCGAAGAGGACCAAACGTGCATCATGGGGTCTTGCAGTGGGCCGTGCATTCCCCAGTGTGGCGAAAGAGAATGCGGACCGGACTATTGCGGAGGCTCCTGCGGTGAGTGTTCTCCCACCACTGTTTGTTTCGATGGGTATTGCGTTGAATCTTTGGTGGACGTGACTTTGAGCATCGAGGACACCTTCTGCAAAGACTCTGAACCCTTTTTGACTTCCTTTTGCATTCAAATGTCCTGGACCACGTCGGTTTCTGCGACCTCTGAACTGGAATTCAGCACCAGCGACGGCGGCCCCATCTCCTGGTGGACCGTGGACGAGGAAGCCACCACAGCTCACGAGTTCGAAGGGTGCCTCACCGGAATGCACTTCTGGCCAACTCCGCAGGTGGGTGATGTCATCTCGCTGCGAGCCCGGGTCACCGCCACCGACGGTGCCAAGGGCGTCTCCAATACCGTCGAAGTTACCGTCGACGAACCCACAAAAGACTGTCTTTGGCCTTATGACGAGGAGTGTAGCGACGGTGGAGGGGTGATGTGCCGAATTGCTCCGCCCCAGTGCGGCGAAGGGCGAGTCCTCGCTGCCATTGGTGGTTGCTACGCCTGCCTTTTCCCGAATACCTGCAACTGCAATGACGGAAGCCTCGTGATTTGCGATGATCCCGAGGCTGTTGCCTGCGAGCCGGGAACAGTGTATGCAGTCCAGGACGGCTGCGTGACCTGTGTGGATCCAGTTAGCTGCGAGTAACGAGTCGAGGGGCTTTGGATAAAGACAATCTGGAGAAGTTGTACGGCCCTCTGGGTGTTGCTGGTGCTGGGAGCCTTTA
>CAYOTU010000207.1:0-6618 GCA_964406905.1 uncultured Myxococcales bacterium
CGCCGTCCGCGGTTGGTGTCACCTCGGCAGAAGCCGTGCGGTCGGGCAGGTGGCGCTTGAAGAGCAGGTAGATGACAGCGCTGATCAGCATCGCGATAGCCGCGATGCCGAACGCGTAGTTATAGCCCGTGCTGAAGACGGTGATGTAGTCGCCGGCAAACGCTGAGAGGTCCGTCACGGGCGCGCCGCTGACCTTGTCGGCCAGCTCCTGGAGCTTGTCCGTGGACGAGAGGGTCCCCGCTGTGAGCTGGTTGCACAGGGACGGCAGGTCAGCATCGTAGCCATAGCCGTGGGTGCCCAGGTACCAATTCCGGATTGACGCGGCCGCGGTGGGTGCGAAGACCGCACCGATGTTGATACCCATGTAGAAGACGCTGAACGCGGAGTCCCTGAGATGCCGGTATTTCGGGTGGTCGTACATCTGGCCGACCAGGGCCTGGAGATTGCCCTTGAAGAGGCCGTTGCCCAGGGCGATGGTGTACAGCCCGAACTGCGCGAAGAGCAGGGACATGCCAGGCAGGGTCAGGAGCGCATAGCCCCCGAACATCACGAAAATCCCCACCATGATCGTGAGCTTGTACCGCTGGGTGCGATCCGCAATAAATCCGCCGAGCAGCGCGAGCCCGTAGATCATGAAGTAGAAGTTGCTGTAGATCCCTCCAGCATCCGCGGCGCTCAGGCCGTAGCGTGCCTGGAGAAACATCACCAGGATCGCCATCATGGTGTAGAAGCCGAAGCGCTCACCCATGTTGGCGAAGAAGGCGACGTAGAGTCCCTTTGGATGACCCTTGAGCACGGTGCACCTCCTCGGTAGTGCGTCGTTCCGGGAAAGATAGCACAGCGCAGGAACCCTGTCAGCGAGAATTTCGAACGAACGAGATTGTCTCCCGGCAGCCCCATTCCGGTTGAAGATCGCGTGGCCGGAGACGATAATCGACACAATCATCGGGCCGCAAAACACGATGTAAGGATGACGCCATGACCGTCAAAGCGCTCCTCGTCTGGTCCCGCTGTCCCTCTACGCGTGCCAGGCAGCGCCTCAGCTCCGGTTCCCCGCGGTCTACCTCGACATGGACGGAACCTCTCTTGGACCGGACGGGCAAATCCGGGAGGCCACGACGAGGGCCCTGGCCCGCTATCGCAAGTGTCGAGCATTCGCAATCAGAGCAGCGAGCTTGTCGAGCATTCGCAATCAGAAAACGGCTCCTCCGTCCCCGCCGGTTCCCGTCCCCGCCGGTTCCACCCGCCTGTTCCAGTTCAACTCCTGGCCAGTCGGGCTCTTTTTAGCTATTCTCATCACACGCACTTTGTGCCGGAGAGCGTTACATGAAACAAGACACCACGCCTCGACGAATGCCGCCTTTCATTGCCGCGCTGCTGATCGCGTTCGTCGCTGCCTGCGGAGGCGGCGCGCCCGCTGATGAAACGGACTGTGGTATGGAGATTCGTTTCGGAGTAGACGCCCCGGCGCGCACCGACCTGGAGGCCGATGGTGGATGGACCACACCCGACGAGTCGTCCCCGGATGTGATGCCGGTGCTGGACACCAGCGTGGTCTGTGATGAGTCTCCTTTCGGGTTCGGTTGTCCCTGTGTGGGGAACGAAGAGTGCATCTCCGGCTACTGCGTGGACGGGCCGGACGGCTTCGTGTGCACGACCGCGTGCCTGGAAGACTGCCCCCCCGGCTGGCACTGCAAGGGAGTCACAGGGTACGGAGCAGATATGATCTTCCTCTGCCTCCCGGATGCGAAGAAACTCTGCTTTCCCTGCACCGCTGATCTCCAGTGCGGCGGTGGGGCCTGCATTGAGCTGGAGGAGGGGGGGCGCTGTGCCAACCCATGTGAGACACCCGATGACTGTCCCGTGGGATTCGAGTGCACGCCCCAGGGGGATCAGGGTTCCATGTGCGTACCTGAGAGCGGGTCCTGCGCCTGTCTCCCAGACAACACGGACGAGGTCCGTCCCTGCACGGTCTCCAACCAGATCGGTGTCTGCCAGGGTTTCGAGACCTGTGATCCGCAGCAGGGCTGGGTGGACTGCGACGCTCCGACGCCGGCCGAGGAGGTCTGCAACGGGCTGGACGACGACTGTGACGGCGAGTTCGACGAGGACCTGCCGGCCTCCCAGGCCTGCGAGAATACCAATGAATTTGGTGCGTGCGCGGGGGAGGCGATCTGCCTGGGCACCGCTGGATGGGTCTGCATGGCCGCGACCCCGGCCCTGGAGGTCTGCGACTACCTGGACAACGACTGCGACGGGGACCTGGACGACGGCTTCCTGGACCAGGACGGCAAGTATCACCAGTATGAGCACTGCGGCTCCTGCTTCATCTCATGCGCAATCGGCTTCCCCAACGCGTCAGCTATCTGCGACGCCTCTGGTTACACGGCCAAGTGCGTGGTGGACCAATGCGACCCAGGCTACTACAAGCTCAACTCGTTCCAGTGCATCCCCGACACCGCCAGCCTGTGCGAGCCCTGCACCGTGGACGAGAACTGCGCGCTGGAAGGCGCTGTCTGCGTGGAGCTCTCAGACGGGTCTTACTGCTCCAAGCCCTGCGAGGGGCCGCAGGACTGCCCATCCGGGTATGAATGCGAACTGTCGTCGGGGGACAGCCTCCAGTGCATCCCCGAGACCGGCTCGTGCACCTGCGACGGGACCAACCTGGACCTCTCCAGAAGTTGCTCAGCGAACGCACCGGCCGAGGCCGGACAGCCGGTGGTCACCTGCTACGGGATCCAGCTCTGCACACCCGACGGCTGGGGGGAGTGCGTCCTCCCCGACGAGGACTGTGACGGCGTGGACAACGACTGCAACGGCGTGGCCGACGATCCATACATAGACGGCGCGGGCAAGTACGTGAGCGACGCGCACTGCGGCACCTGCGGCAACAACTGTGGAGCCACCTCCTACGCCAACGGGAGCGGGATCTGCGACGCAAACCAAGCGGTCCCGCAGTGCACGTTGACCTGTACGGGCGGGTTCTTTGACGTGGACGGGAACCCAGCGAACGGATGCGAATGCCAGTTCCTCTCGGACGAGGACCTCCCGGACGGCGTGGATCAGAACTGCGACGGGGTGGACGGCGAGCAGGACAACGCTATCTTCGTGGCAAAGAACGGGATCGATACGAACGCGGGGGCTCTAGCCGGTCCCCTCCTCACAGTGGGTGCAGCCATCACGCGGGCCGTGGTGGAGGGGAAACGGGACGTCTATGTGGCCACCGGCGTCTACAACGAGTCCATCATCCTGGCTGACGGGGTGCAGATCCACGGCGGCTACTCCTCCAACTTCCTCATCCGGGACACTGTCCTCTATGAGACGGTAATCATGGGGGTCCCGGCCACGGAATCGATGCCAGCGGCGGTGAACGCGGTCGCGCTCGGGGAGGGCACGGACGACGCGGTCCTGGACGGGTTCACCGTCTACGCGCACATCAACAAGTCTGCCAGCGGCAACAGCGTCGCGGTCTACGTCGCGAACTGCGGCGGCAAGTTCTACCTGACCGACAACCACATCATCGCGGGGGACGGCGGCAAGGGCGCCGGCGGCGCGGACGGAAGCGACGGCCTCGACGGCGTGGACGGCAACCCCGGCCAGACCTCGTACCTGTACCCGACCTCGAGCTGCCCCTTCGGGCAGAACGTGAAGAACGGGGGCAGCGGTGGAAGCAGGGTCTGTGGCGGGACCAACGTGAGCGGCGGCGAGGGCGGAGACGCGTTCTGCCCCAACTTCAACCAGGGACCCTACTCGGGGGAGAAGGGCCTGACCGGGAGCGGCCCCGCGGGTGGCATGGGCGGCGAGGCCGGGTGGGACGGGATCTTCCAGGACGCGCAGCAACTCTGCGGCTCCTGTAGCGTCAACTCCGACGAGCTGCTCGAGCCCGAGGACGGCAGCAAGGGACAGAACGGAGCTTCAGGTCCTGCGGGACAGGGCTGCTCCACGCCCCAGGGCATGGTCGCTGGAACCTGGTGGGCCGCGTTCCCCGGCACGGTCGGCGGCGGCGGAACCATGGGCAGCGGCGGCGGCGGCGGCGGCGGCGGGCGGGGCGCAGATTCCATCTTCTCCCAGTGCAAAGACCAGATCGGCGGGACGGGCGGCGGCGGCGCAAGCGGCGGGTGCAACGGCACCGGCGGGGTCGGGGGCTTCGGCGGAGGCGGCTCCTTCGGCATCTATATGTTCAGAAACCACCCGCCGACCCCTCTCACCGACATCCCCGAGGTCACGGGCAACCTGATCGAAGGCGGCTTCGGCGGGGACGGCGGAGACGGCGGCGCGGGCGGCACCGGCGGCGTCGGCGGCAGCGGCGGCCTCGGTGGCTCGGGCAGCGTCGGGGCTTGGTGCGCCACGGCAGGCGGCACGGGTGGGGACGGCGGCTCCGGCGGCCACGGTGGCGGCGGCGGCGGCGGCTGCGGAGGCGTCTCCTACTGCATCTTCTCGTATGGGCAGGGAGCCGCGGACCTGAGCGACCTCGAGATCACCAACTGGTTCATCCTGGGACAGAGCGGCAACGAAGGGTCCGGCGGCCCCTCCATCGGTGCCCCCGGGAGCCCGGGTGCGACGGGAGAGATCGGCCAGACCAACTTCTAGATGGAGGGCAAAATATGTTGGCACGAATGATTATTGGGGGGGTAGCGCTGACGGCGATGTTGCTGGCGGCTTCATGCACAAGAGGTGCTGGGGGGGCCGACGCTGGTTCTGCTCCGGTCGACACGGGGAGGCCCCCGCCGGTCGATATTAAGATGGATTCTCGGGACGTTTCGATAGACTCGGTCGACGTAGCCACACCACCTCCGGCCGAACACAAAGTACCCATCGGTGCCGAGGACCTCACCTTCCATGTGGGTCCTTACGTGATGCATACGACGCAAACGAGCGTGACGCTTGTCTGGGAGAGCGAAAATGTCGGCGGCACCCGCATCGAATACGGGAAGAATGAGAGCTACGGAAGCCAGGTCGAGGGCGCAGCGGGAACGATGCACGAGGTGGTCGTACCCGACCTCAAACCCGCGACCATCTATCACTACCGCGCCTGCACCGACGAGCGCTGCACCGCGGATCTGACGTTCTCCACCGCGCCGCTACCGGGCCAGAAGTTCCGGTTCGCTGTGTACGGCGATTCACGATCAGACCCGGACACGCACCGGGCCGTGGTCCAGAACATCATGAAGGACGAGCCGGTCCTTGTGTTCAACGGGGGCGACATCGTCGGCTGCGGCGATCGCCCGGAGTACAAAGAGCAGCACTTCGACCCGCTCCGGCAGCTCGGCCACTATGTACCGGTCTACGTGTCCATCGGAAACCACGAGTGGAAGGAGGCCGATGCGCTGGGCAAGGAGGATGTCCCAAACTTTCGCGAGTATCTGGCGTTCCCCGTCGTTCCCGAACTTCGCATCGCTGAACTCAGCTACAGCTTCACCTTCGGCGATGCGTTCTTTCTCGTCCTCGATAACACCCTCGACGGCGGTGATTTCTTTTTCACGCTCGGCGAATTCGAAATGCCACTGGCGAAGTGGCTGCGCGAGCAAGCCGAATCTGACGAGGCCAAAAACGCTAAGTGGCGTTTTGCCTTCATGCACTATCCTCCTGCGTCACCGTGCCACGAGGATTGGATGAACATCATCGCCACGCGCGAGGATGTGGTCCCGTTGCTCCGCGACAACGGATTCAATGCCCTGTTCGTAGGCCACGTACACGACTACGAGCGGCAGGACTGGGAGGGGTTCACAGTCATTATCACCGGCGGCGGCGGCGCTGGTCTGAAAGATGTGTCGCTCTGCACAGGCGGCCTGCCCGAGCTCGTCGAGATACGCTCCGTGCATCACCATCTGACCGTGGACCTCGGCGATGACGTCGCCCACGTGCGCGCGGTCGACCTGGACGGCGAGATCTTTGACGAGATCATGATCCCCAAATAGAGCCTCAGTTGTGGATGCGGATACCGTGGGCTCAGGTGCTGCTATGTGTCAAGGGGGGACGGGCTGACCCCGCAAGGCCTTCCCGCATCTAGAAAGCCTCGCGAACAGTGATGTAAAAACTGAAGAGGTCGTCGCCGCAGCCATAGCCGCAGAACGCGAAGTCCACGCGCAGATTGACCCGCTGGACGCGATCGAGGGCCAGGCGGAGGCCGGTGCCTCCTGCCAGCTTGATGGACCTCACGTCAAAGTCTCGGAGCTGTGAAAAGACCTGCGCGGCGCCGCCGAAGACGTTGACGCCCAGACGCCACCAAAGCGGGATCCGGTACTCGGCCTGGACTGCGACGTGGTTGACGTCCCGGAAGCGGCCGCTGTAGTAGCCCCGCATCATAAACGGGCCGCCGAGCTTCTGCATGGCCTGAAATGGCACGTCCCCCACGCTCAGGTTCACCATCGCGTGGAGCGCGATGACCTGCTCCCGCCAAGTCTTGAAAAAGTGCCTGTGCTCGATGTTGGCATGGATGAAATTTGTCGTGCTGCCGAGGGCCCGAAGATAGCCGATGACCTCCACTGAGGACAGGAAGCCATGCAAGGGGTAGAAAACCTTGTCCCGCTCGTCCCAGTCAGCGCGCAGTCCCGCGCCGAAGAAGCGGGCGCCGCGGCTGCCTGTGATCTTCCCCGCGTCCAGGATTCCGTCGGCCTC
>CAYOTU010000208.1:0-6616 GCA_964406905.1 uncultured Myxococcales bacterium
ACGCCCCGTCCACCGCAAGGAACCCTGAGGTCCATGCCCCTATAAGAGCTTCTCTGCGAGGATCGAGGCGATCGCTGCGGCCTCCTGGCCCAGGAGCTTCTTCGCTTGGCTATGGATCACCTTCTCCGCTATCTTGCCCACGATAAAGATCTTGATCTTCAGCTCCCCGGAGACGATCCGCTCCGTGCGGGCGGGGCCCTTGGGGACCAGGCGGAGGGTGCCGACGTTGACCATGAGCTTCGCAATACGGGCTCGGGCAGGGACGTTGGCGAATCGCCCCGTGTGGGCAGCGTAGTCGTAGGACGACTCCTCCACCCACTCCATCCACTCAGGTTCCACCGTGGTCGGCCCGATCTTTTTGATCATCGGGAACGGCAGGTATCTTACGCGACGCTTGAGGCGATCCCCTTTGCGGCTGCCTTCGAGGAGGTTCATCTCGATGAGGAACTCCACGCGGTCCGTGAGGAGTCCGGGCAGATCCTCATGGAACATCACCCGCTCCAGTTCATCGACGCCGACGTCGAAGGTATGCCTGATCTCGAAATTCATGGTCCCTCCCGGGTACTCTTCAAAATAGACCGGCACAGTTTATAGACGGTCCCCGGGGAGTCAATGAAAACGGCGCCCGCGGATCTTGCCCGCACGGTCGACCCGTGATAGACATGGTTGGAATCCGGTATCCAGATCACTTGTGGAGGATGGAATGCGCTACGCCTGGACCACGGCCTTCCTGTTCCTGGCCGTGCTCGTCATGGCCCTTGGTTGCTCCGACAAAAAGAAGGACGACGCCACGGAGCCGACGCGCTTCGTTGCTGCGGACGCGGTCCCCACGCCGGAGAAACCCACCACGCCAGGGCATAAAGGCATCTACGTGCGCCTCGACGAGGACGTGACCGAAGATGCGGGAGGCCCGAGCCCCGAGGAGGAGGCTGAGGATCTGGAGGAGCTGGCCAGGCACCAGCCGAAGATCCACGCGATCACCGTCCGCCCCGAGGAGGTCCTCCAGCTCTATTCCGACTGGTCGGGCATCACCGCGCAGGATCTCAAGCTCCAGAATGGGGGAAAGCGGCCCGTCTACGGGAAGCGCTACTATATCCCCCTCAGCGTCGCTGAGTTGGAGAACTTCCAGCAGCGCCGGGAGAACTTCTGGCGGCAGAAGACCGAGGACATCTACAAGGGCTACAAAGTGATCCCGATCAAGTATAAAGTGAAGAAGAGCGAGACCCTCCTGGGTATAGCGAAGAAGCACAACACCCCCCTCTGGTTCCTGGTGCGTCTCAACGAGAACCTGGACCCCTACCACCTCTCCGTGGGCCAGAAGCTCATGGTGCCGACCCTCGAGGAGAAAAGCGCAGAGGAAGCCTCAGCGGACGGCGCCACCCATGTCGGCGACGGGGACACCGCTTCCGCGTTCGAGGTGATCGTGCGCCCCGGAGAGACCGCCAGTCGCTACGCGAAATGGGCCGGCATCGAAGTCGAAGACATTGAGAAATCCAACCGCCACATCAAGAGCCTCGACAGACTCGGTGTGGGTGATCGGCTCAAGCTCCCCCTCACGGCGAAGCAGCAGAAGCGGTTCATCGAGCGCCGGGACAAGAAGAAGCGGAAAAAGAAGAAGAAGTCCGACTGACTACTTCACCGACTTGAGGAGTTCGATCGCCCTGCGCAGGCGCGCCTGGCACATGGGCTTGCCCAACACAGCCATGGTCTCGAAGAGACCTGGCGAGGCCTTCCTCCCCGTTACCGCTATACGGATCGGCATGAAGAGTTGGCCCGGCTTCCACTCCTCCCGTTCGCAGAAACCTCGCAGCACAGGGTCCAGCTCCTCGACGGTCCAGGAGCGCAGTCCGTCGAGTTCCTCTGCAACCTTGGCCAGGGCCTTGCGGGTCTCGACCGGGGTCCGCTTCTTCGCCACGAGGAGGGCAGGGTCATAGTCCAATTCGTCCCCTGCGAAGAAGAAGCTCGTCGCGGGGATGAAGCCGTCGAGGCGCTCGATACGCTCCTGTATCAGTGGAACGATGGCCCGGATGGTCTCCGGGGAGAGGACCTCGGCGAGGATCCTATCAGCCAACGCGTCCGGGGACATGTCCCGCATGTACAGCCCGTTAAGCCACTTGAGCTTGTCCACGTCGAAGACCGGGCTGCCCAGGCGCACCCGGTTCAGGTCAAAGCCCTCGAGGAGCTCTTCTCGGGAGAACTTCTCCCGGTCCTCTCCCACGGAGTAGCCGATGTTGCCCAGGAAGTTGAGCATGGCCTCGGGGAGGATCCCGGCCCGCCGGTAGTAGTCAAGGGAGACGGGGTTCTTCCGCTTGGAGATCTTGGACTTGTCCTTGTTCCGCAGGAGCGGCATGTGGATGAACTCCGGGGGGGGCCAGCCGAAGGCCCGGTACAGCTCCATATGCTTCGGCGTGCTGCGGAGCCACTCCTCGGCCCGGATCACGTGGGTAACCTCCATGAGGTGATCGTCCACCACGTTGGCGAGGTGGTAGGTAGGGAAGCCGTCGGACTTCATCAGGATCTGGTCATCCAGCTCCCGGTTTTGGGTCCGCACTTCGCCCCGGAACCGGTCCTTCAACACGGTCTCCCCCTCCCGCGGGAAACGCAGGCGGATCACGTAGGGCGTCCCCGCTGCGAGCTTTGCCTCGACCTCCTCGGGGGACAGGTCTCGGCAACGGCCGTCGTAGCCCTGGAAGGGTGACTTCGCTGCCCGCTGCTCCTCCCTGAGCTGTGTCAGTCGCTCGGAAGTGCAGAAGCAGCGGTAGGCTGCACCCTTCTCCAGGAGGATCTCCGCATGCTCCTGGTAGATCTCCGTCCGTTCGGACTGACGATAGGGCCCCGAGGGACCGCCGATATCGGGTCCCTCGTCCCACTGGATCCCCAGCCAGCGCAGGGCTCGAAGGATTCCCTCCTCGTACTCTGGCGCTGACCGGGTTTGATCCGTGTCCTCGATGCGCAGGATGAAGCTGCCGCCGTTCTGCTTGGCGAAGCAATAGTTGAACAGCGCAATATACGCGGTTCCGACGTGGGGATCCCCTGTCGGGCTCGGCGCGATGCGGGTCTTGACGGTCATATCTTCTCCTTTAGAGTCGCTCTATGGTGACGGAAGAGGGCCTTAATCACGCGGACAGCGCGGTCCACGTCGTCGTTCACCACCAGATGGTCGTAAGTTGCGCCCGCTGTCAGTTCAGCCAGCGCAGCGTCCAATCGTCGTTCGATCACCGCCGGGTCGTCGGTCCCCCGGCCCCGCAGACGCTGCTCCAGTTCTGCCATGCCCGGGGGGAGAAGAAAAACGGTTAGGGCCTCAGGGAGGGCCGCCTTCACCGCTGCCCCGCCCTGGACGTCCACGTCCAGAAGGACGCTCCCTCCATCGGCCATGCAACGTTCCACCTCAGTGCGGGCGGTGCCGTAGTGGTTGTCATGGACAGCAGCGCTCTCGAGGAATGCACCCTCAGTCTCCATGCGCGCGAACGTGTCCGCGTCTACGAAGTGGTAGTCCCGTCCGTCCTCCTCGTCCCCCCGAGGGCCGCGGGTGGTGTGGGAAACCGAGAGGGCCAGCCCCGAGCAGCGGGACAGGAGGCCTCCCGCTATGGTGCTTTTCCCGGCACCGGACGGTGCGGACAGCACCAGTACCAAGCCCCTCACCGGGTGCGCCCCAGGACGTCGGCCGTGCTCCGGGCGAGGCCCTCTTCGAGGCTGACCGCCGCGTTGAAGTCCAGAACCTGCGAGGCCCGGGACACCGCAGCGAGGGAACGATGAATATCCCCGGATCGGGCCGCCTCGAACCGAGGTTCGAACGCGGCGCCGAGGACCTTGTTGATCGCGGCCACGAGGTCCAGCAGGGAGGTCTCGGTTCCCGCTGCCACGTTGAAGACCCCACCGGGCGCGCCTGGGGCTGTGGCGGCCAGGGTCATGGCCCGGGCCACATCTTCCACGAAGCAGAAGTCCCGCGTCTGGGTTCCGTCCCCGTAGATCGTCGGTGGTCGCCCCGAGGCCATAGCGTCAATAAACCTCGGCACCACCGCCGCATACTCCCCGGCGGGATCCTGACGAGGACCGTAGACATTAAAGAAGCGAAGAGCGGCCACGTCGAGGCCATGCTCAGCCGTGTATAGCGCACCGTAGCGTTCGCAGATCGCCTTGTGGAGGCCGTAGGGCGAGATCGGCGCGGTTGGCTCATTTTCTGAGAGCGGAAGGGCCGGGTTGAGGCCGTAGGCCGCGGCTGAGCAGGCCAGGACAACGCGGGGGACGCCCGCAGCCCGCGCTGCATCGAGGACCGTCAGCGTACCGACCACGTTCACCCCGTGGGTGCCTACGGGGTCGTCGATCGAACGCTGCACCGACGCCACAGCGGCCAGATGAAAGACAGCGTCCGCGCCCCTGACAGCGTCCGCAACGGCCCGGGGATCCCGTACGTCGGCCCTGTGAAACCGCACGCGCCCTTCGAGGCCGGCCAGGTTCTCGCGGCGCCCGGCAGAGAGATCGTCCAGGACCCGTACAGCGACCCCAGCGTCAAGGAGTACGCGGACCAGCGTGGAGCCGATGAACCCGGCCCCGCCCGTAACGAGCGCCTGTTTCACTCATCTCCTCCCATTACAGCAGGTGCAGGAGTCGCACTGCGTCGGGGACCATACGGAACTCGATCTCCCTCCGGTATCCCTCCGCATCGCCGCCCACCTGGAAGGGCATGTCCCGGTCAAATTCCAGGCGGACCGCAGCGGCGAGGTAGTTGTTGATCCCGCTGCCTGAATAGGTGCCCTGCCAGAGGCTGCGGACACAGGAAATGGCCCGGACAATGCCCATTTTCGCTATTCGCAGGTGCATCCGCCGGGGGTCTGTCCCCGCCAGGGGAAGGCTCTTCAAACCATACCCGTAGTAGGGAACCGTCCCAGCGAACGACGAGAGCACCTTCCCTTCGAAGAAAGTCTCTCCAGGTGCATAGCGCCTCAACTCGGTCCCGTCGGGGGCCACCAGGAGCACCGGTTCGTCCATCGCTATGGCCCTGACCCGGGGCTGACGCCGCAGGAGGGTGCGGGCCAACATTCGGGGCAGAGTGCGTACGCCGAACGCGAAGAAGTAGCCGGAGACGTTCTCCGCTATGCGCTTCATCAGTCGGCCTCGGGCCGCAAGCTTCACAGCCCGGTAGTCGTTGAGGATCTCCGCATCGAGGCCCAGCCCGAAGAAGGGAAACCGCCGCCCCTCAGCCTCCACGAGGCCCAGGGGAAAGACGTCCAGCGGGGTGGTTGCCGAGAAGGTCGAGAGGTCAGCGAGAACATTCCCGGAGCTGACCATCCGTGACATAGCGTTCCCGGTACCGAGCTTGAGGATGCCCACCGCCGGGCGCTGGTCCGGCGGTACCCGGGAGATGTGGTTGATAAAATCCATCACCGTGCCGTCGCCGCCCCCGGCGAAGACCGTGCCGTAGCCCCGGCGGACGATTTTGTCCGCAATCGTAGCAGCCTCCTCCGCTGAGGAGGAGAGGAAGAGGTCCTCGGGCGGGACGACCTCTCCGACCTGTTCCGCCATCTCCTGGGAAACGCGGCGCGCGTTGGCGTTCAAGATGACCGCGAACCTCGCCTCGGGTGGGGTGGTATCCTGCGCCACGAAAGATCTCCTCGTCCGGCCAGCCGGATGGTAGCGCAGATGGGATGGGAAGGCAATCAGCGAGGGTGGCGGGATCAGCCGCCGGGGTCGAGGTCGCGGCGGTTGGGCTCCATCGCGTCCGGGGGTATGCCCTTGGAACCCAGAGGGGGAACCTTGTCCGTAGCGCGGCCAACCGAGGCTGGCGGGGCGACGGCCTTTTGCATGGCCTCCGGGACCTCTTTGTCCACCGACCCCCAGTCCGCGGTGTCTTCCTTCTTCTCCGCCCAGGCCGCGGCTTCTTTCTCCGCACCGGCATCCTTCTTGGCGAGGAAGAGCCACCCGAGGGAGCCGGACAAGGGCATGAGCAGGGAGGTGAGGCCCATGGGGCTGTCCACGTCGAGTGATACCCGGTGGGTTCCGGGGTCCGTGATTACTGTGCCTGCACCGGCGAAGAGCCGTCGGCGCAGCCAGTCAGCGGCCTCCCTCAGCCCCTCTTCATCGCTGAGCGCGGCAACCGCCTCCGCCCCGATCTCCTCCGCGGGGAGGAGCGGACCGACAGCCGCTGCCACATGGAACAGCGCATCCACCAAGGGCTCCGTGGCTGCTGTGAGGCGACTGGCCGCGTGGCAGAGGTGGGCAGCGATGGCAGCTGTCTTCGCGTTGGTTGCGTCGAAGGTCAGGGTCCCCCGCCCCAGGACCGCCACATGCACCACCGAACGGATTCCCTGGAGGGCCGCGGCCGCGTGGCGCAGCGCGTCCTCCTTGAAGAGTTCGTCTATTATCCAGGCGGGGGGGGCCAGGTACAGGAACGCACCGGGGCGGTCCATCTGCACTGCCCCTGAAAGAAAAGCCCGGGCTCCACGCCGCACGAGCGCGGTGCGGAGGAGTTTGCGTCCCTTGTCCGCATCATCCAGGGTGCGGCCGTCAAGGAATGCACGGACATACTCGACGGGCCCCAGGAGGGCCGTCGTCTCGTCGGGTAAGCAGAGCACGTGCCCTGGGAAGTCCCGTTCCGGGAGGCGATGAAGGGCCACCC
>CAYOTU010000209.1:0-6590 GCA_964406905.1 uncultured Myxococcales bacterium
GGTTTACCCCGTGGGGGTAAACGGGCCCCGGCGGGGGGGGGGGGGGGGGTGGGGGGGGGTTCGTGCTGGCCGCGACGGGGAGCGCGGTGGGGCTCGGGAACCTCTGGAAGTTTCCCTACATCACCTGGCACAACAACGGCGGCGCGTTCGTCCTGATCTACCTGGTCGCGGTGCTCGTTATCGGCTGGCCGATCATGATGGCAGAGATCTTGATCGGGCGGCACACCCAGAAGAATCCGGTGCCCGCGTTCGAAAAACTGGGCGGCCGGGCGTGGAGTCTGGTGGGTTGGCTCGGGGTTCTGACCGGCCTCGTCATCCTGGGCTACTACGTGGTGATCGCAGGGTGGACGATCACGTCTTTCATCTCCTGTGTTCGGTGGACCGTCTCAGGGTACGAGCAACCGGGGGACGACGCTTTCGGCGCGTTCATGGCCAACGGCTCCCTCCAGGTCCTCCTCTCCCTGGTCTTCATGGGTATCACCGCGGGGATCGTCCTTCGGGGGATCAACAAGGGCATCGAGCGAGCCACGAAGATCCTCATGCCGGTCCTGCTGGTGATCATCCTTTACCTCGTGGTCATGGTGCTGGGCCTCCCCGGGCGGGCCCGGACCTTCGAGTTCCTCTTCAACCCCAACTTCTCCGAGCTCCCCGCAGCCGGGATTCTGGAGGCGGTGGGGCACGCGTTCTTCACCCTCTCCCTCGGCATGGGCGCGATGATCACCTACGGCTCCTACATGAGCCGGCGGGAAAATGTCGCCAGAAACGCTGCCATGGTGGTACTCCTGGACACCTTCATCGCACTCTGCGCCTGCGTGATCATGTTCACGCTCATCTTCTCCGCCGCGGATATGGAGGAGACCGTGTCGGGATCCACCATCGGGATGCTTTTCATCACGATCCCGCACCTCCTCTATACCCAGATCCCCTTCGGCGCGGCCATCGCTCCGGTGTTCTACATCATGGTCGGCTTCGCCGCGCTCTCGTCCACCATCTCACTCCTCGAGGTGCTCGTCTCCCTGCTGGTCGACAAGTTCAAGATTCGACGTCTCAAGGCTACCCTGATCGCCGCGGGTACAACCTTCATGGTCTCGATCCTCTCCGCCCTTTCCCTGGGAGCCGTTCCATTTCTCTCGGAGTTCAACCTCTTCGGCAAGGGTAAGGAAGGCGTCCTGTCCACCCTTGACCACCTGGCCGCCAACTGGATGATGCCCGTGGGCGGGCTCTTCATCACCCTCTTCGTGGGCTGGGTGCTGGACAAGAAGATCCTGGATTCGGAGCTGGATATGCGGAAGGACGACGGCTCCCCGACCCTCACCTACACGCTATTCCGGTTCTTCCTTCGCTTCATCGCACCCCTGGCCATCCTGGCCGTGATCATCGCGGTAATTCTGGGCAAGGACTTCAGTTGACGTCTTGCTGGATGTTGGTGAGGCGTGCGTGGATATAGGTCTGGAAGACCTGTACTGCCTCGTCAGACCTCCTGAAACAGGGGATCAGCTCCAGGAAGAGCTTGCCCACCATGTCGTCGTAAAGGCGCCCTCCGTGAACCACTGTGACCACGGGCTTTCGGGAGGTCTGGAGGATCTTCAGCAGGGTCTCGGTGAGAGACCCCGGATGATCGATGCTGTCCCCCTTGACCAGGCCTGGGGGTAGGGTCTGCATGGCCGGAGTCAGGGGCACGAAGCCCATGACCAGCCCCCCCACGTCAGGGTCATCCAGGAGGGCCTGCGCTATCGCCACATGTACTTCATCCGTCGCCATGGGCGTCACGTCCAGCGGGTTCTTGACCGTCACAAGTGACGCTATCCCCGCGTCCTCCAGGACCTTCTGGATCCGTGCCTTTGTCTCGTTCGAGAGAGCTGCCAGCCGGAATCCCCGCTCGTGGTTGATGCTGTCGGCCATGCCGATGGTCTCGTAACCAGCATTGGACATGAGCGCCAAGCCGGTGCCGAAGTCGTCCCGCTTGCGCAGCAGGCACGCGACCATGAGGAGGCCCCTGAACCGGTAGAACGTGTCCGCCACGATCGCACCGGCCTGCACGAGGCCCGCAACGGTCACGTCATAGTCCCCGGCCACGCTGGCGGTGTGGCTGGTAGTGGCGGTGCGGCCCTCCCGGGTGCGGCCGGCCTTGTAGATCACCACGTCCTTTCCCGCGCTGGTCGCCTCTCGAATCGCGCGGGCCATTTCGAGGCCCTCCAACTCACCGAAGCCGTCGATGTAAAGCGCTATCACCTCGATGCGGCTGTCCGTCGCCAGATAACGGACGAAGTCCGTGGCCGAGAGGTCCATCTGGTTCCCTGTCGAGATGGCGAAAACAGGGTCCAGAAAGGGCAGCTCGTTCATGTTGGTGATCATGAACGCGCCGCTCTGGAAGACCAGGGCCGAGTTCCGGATCCCACCCCGCGGCGGCGGCAGCTTGGTCTGGGGAATAAAGAGGGTGTCGAAGCGCCCGGGCCGGGAGCGGACCCCCAGGCAGTTGGGGCCCACGATCACCGGGCAGGGGCGGCCTGCAACCCGGGCCTCGGCCATGGCCGCCTGGACCCGCTCCGCGGCCTCCTTGCCGTGCTCGGTTTCGTCCATGCCCCCAGAAATAAGCACTATGCTGCGCGCGTGATCCCCTGCAATGATCCGCTCGATTATCCCCGGAACCCGGGCCGCACCAACCGCCAGTACCATTAAGTCAGCGCACCAGGGTAAGGCTTCGAGATCGTCCACGCACGCAACGCCATCGATTTCGCCACCGCCAGGGTGGATCACCCGGATGTCCTCCAAGGGAAATTCCTCTCGAAGGAGGTTGCGAAGAATGATGCGGCCCGGGTTCTTCTCGTCACGGGCCGAGACCCCCACCAGCGCGACGGTGCGAGGCTCCAAGAGATTGCGGATCCCCTCGATGGGGGTCGCCTCTGGGAGGGCGTGATCCCGCCCGAAACGGAGGAAGCCGTCGGCCGCTACGGCCCCACCGCCGGCAATCAGGAAGGGGTTCACCTCCAAATCGAGGAGCGCGTCCTCGCCGTGGTCCCCGGGCATCAGACCTCGGCCCAACTCAAAGAAAAAGCGGAAGATCTCCAGGAGCTGCGCGTCGTCGATACGCTTGCGGCCGCTCCGGGTCCGTCCGGCCATGGCCGCGTAGGCAAAGGTCTGGCGAAAGCGCTCCATGAAGCGCTCCGGCGAATCCAGGAGGATGACGCCCATCTCAGACGCGCCGCCGGGGCGAAATCGGGCCACCAGCTCCTCGGTATCCACACCGCCGAGGCCTGCCGCCAGGACCGGCCCGAACTCCCGGGAGTTGCGCAGCCCAACGAAGAGCTCATCCCCCAGCTCGTGCCCGGCCGAAATCTTTTCAGTAATCTGGATCCATCGGATCGTGGCGGCGAGATCTTCACCTCCGCGACCGCGCACGGTCTCGACCATCTCCGCGGAGCGGGCCGCTATAGCATCGGGATCCTTCGGGCAGAACGCGACCCCGCCCAACTCGGTCTTGTGGGTGATCGCGGGGGAGGCGACCTTAAGGATCACCTCGTCCCCCCTGAAGTGGCGCAGCCGCGCCGCTGAGATCCTCTCCCCGGGCTGGACGGCCAGCGCGGCGGGGACCCGTAGGCCACCCGCATCCAGGATCTCGTAGACCTCTGTCTCCAGAAGGATGTCCCGGCCCTCGGCCCGGGCCAACCCTATCAGCTCTCGTGCGACGGCGGCCGCGCCCATGAGGGTAAGACTCAGCCCAGGAGGGTCTGGTAACCCTCGGGCCCCGACGGAATCGTGGTCTCCAGGGCGGTCAGACGCGAGACCGCACCCTCAGCGGCCAGGGCCTCGGCCCAACCGGCAGCGTGGTCCCCGGACACCGTGTCGGGGGAAAGCTTCGATGTCAGAGTAAAAACCGTCTTCGCGTCGATGCCTCGATCCGTGAGAGCCCCGGAGAGGATCCCGATTTCGCGACCCATGCGGAACGCGCGGATGTTGAGGTCGAGGATCTTCTCGCCCTTCTTCGCGAAAAGCGCGTGGATGTGAGCCTCCAGCTCGGCCGCGGAGAAGAAGGGGATGAAGGATGACGCGGCCCCGTTGAGGACCATATTCTGGGCGCGCATGTTCCCCGCGACACGTGCTACGGCCTTCGCGTCCAGCAGGAGCACGCCGGGGAGCCCCAGCAGGTGGTCATGAACCTTCTTGAGGTCCGGGTAGTTCGGGATATTCTTCACGGGATCGGAGTTGGACAGGATCCGGCCGCCCGCAGCGAGGAAGGGCAGATAGCGGTTCACCTCGAGGGGCTCCACAGCGAGGATCATGTCCGCCTTGCCGTGGGGGATGAGGTCGCTGAGGATCGGGCTGTCGCTCATGCGCAGGTGGGACTGGACAGCGCCGCCCCGCTGGGACATTCCGTGGACCTCGGCCTGCTTGAAGTGGACGCCCTTTGCTACACACGCGTTGTCCAAGACAAAGGCCACTGAGAGGATCCCCTGGCCGCCGACCCCGGCGATGATGATGTCATACTTCATCTCAGGCCCTCCGCTTGATGTGGATGCAGGGCCGCCTGGGGATGATCACCGAGAGGCCCTCGTACGCTATCTCTTCCTTGATGGCCCTCACGTTCTCTTCGTGAAACTTTGGCAGGGGGGTCAGCACCCGGATGTGCTCCTCAGGGACGCCCAGGCCCTTGATGAGTCGGTCCATGGTCTCCCCGGTGACCATGGTCTCCTGGGCGCCGGTCATGGCCACGGTGCCGTTGTCCACGATAAACACGTTCATGTTGGTATTGGCGCGGGCCGCAGCCAGGAGAGGCCCCATGCCCGAATGCGCGAAGGTCGAGTCACCGATGACGCAGAGCACGGGGAGGGCCCCCGCGTGGGCCGCGCCCGAGGCCATGGAGATGCTGGCCCCCATATCTACGCAGGTCTGGATCGTCCCGTAGGGCGGATAGAAGCCCAGGGTGTAGCAGCCGATGTCCGCGGTCACCACGGGCTGCTCAAAGTCTGCCAGGACCTCGTTCATGGCCCGGAAGGTGTCCGCGTGGCTACAGCCGGGGCAGAGTTGCGGGGGACGCGTCGGGAGGTCCTCCAGGGGGGCGAGAAATTCATCGGACGGGGCGCGGCCAAGCGCGGCCGCTACGATGTCCGGGTTCAACTCGCCGGTACGATTCAGGGTCCCGTCGAGCTTGCCCAGGATCGCGTCGGGCCGCTCGTCCAGCACGCCCCGAATGGCCTGCTCGATGACCGGGTAGCCGTCCTCCATGATCAGCACCTTGTCCACCGATCCCATCAGCTTCTTCACGAGGGCCACGGGAATCGGGTATGTGCCGATTTTGAGGTATGGGTAAGGGCTCTCCCCGTCCACGGCCTCAAGAAAATAGTTGGCCGCAATGCCCGCGACGATGACCCCGAGGCTCTTGTCCGCTCCGTCCAGATTGATCTCCTGGAACGCGTTACCCTCGCTCCACTTCAGAAACGCAGGCTGTTTCTCAACCAACGCCGCGTACTGGCCCCGAGCATTGGACGGAAGCAGGGTCCAGGCGGACCTGTTCGTGGTCACGGCCAGGGGCTTCTGGGGGACGGGCTCTCGAATTTCCACCGCTGCCCGGCTATGGGAGAGACGGGTGACAAGCCGAATCATGACGGGCACGTCGAAACGATCGGAGACCACGAAGGCCTCTCGGGCCATGTCGTAGCATTCCTGCTGGTTCTGGGGCTCGAACACCGGTACTTGAGCGAACGCGCCGTAAACCCGGGAGTCCTGCTCATTCTGGGAGGAGTGCATCCCCGGATCGTCAGCCACGGCCAGGACGAGGCCGCCCCCCGCACCGGTGAGCGCTGAGTTCATGAACGCGTCCGCTGCGACGTTGAGGCCCACGTGCTTCATGGTGACCAGGGTGCGCTTGCCAGCGAAGGCCATGCCCAGAGCCTCCTCGTAGGCCACCTTCTCGTTCGGCGACCAGACTGCGTGGACCCCGTATTCACTGGCCCGGGACTCGATAAACTCAAAGATCTCCGTCGACGGCGTGCCGGGATACCCGTAGACCCCGGACAGGCCCGCGTGCAGCGCACCGAGGCCGACAGCGTCATCGCCGAGTAGCAGCTCTTTCATGGACATTAAATCACCTCCCGCAGCGGACAGACAAAGCGGACAGACAAAGCGAACAAAACGACGAATATCAATCCGTCCAAGTGAAAGCAAGGACAACTTTTTGGGCGATGGGCCGGGAACCGGAGGGGCGAGGCGGGGGCTACTTCGCGGGTGCGGGTGCGGGTGCGGGTGCTGGTGCGGGTGCTGGGGCGGGTGCTGGTGCTGGTGCTAATAACAACAGAACAGCATGGACAAATATAAATGGGGTAAATACTCGTACTCATACTCAACGTAGTCGTATGGACGATTATCTCAGTCCAATATTGACTACCATTTTTAATGGTGATAATTTATCTCCTGTTGTTGTTAGACCTACACAAACTCAAATTGAAACTGCTACCGAAATCATTCCATTTGAAGAAAACATGCCTCATAATACGTGTCCTATTACTCAATCACCATTTCAATCAACCGATAGAATTACACGCATTAAACAATGTGGTCATTGTTTTATTGAAGATAGTTTAAACGATTGGTTT
>CAYOTU010000210.1:0-6581 GCA_964406905.1 uncultured Myxococcales bacterium
ATTTTTCCTGAGGATCTTCCCGCTTGCACGGATACCGTGATAGCGTTATATTGATTCAGGGAGGACTCGGATGATTATCTCCTTCGGGGACAAGGCGACAGAGGATCTGTACCACGGGCGGTCGACTGCCCGTGCTCGTCGGTTCCCGAGGGGGCTCGTGCGCGTGGCGCTTCGGAAGCTGGACATGCTGAACGCCGCGCCCGACCTGCTTGATCTCCGTTCCCCGCCCGGGAACCGCCTGGAGGCGCTGGACGGCCAACTACGAGGTTTCAACAGCGTTCGGGTAAACAACCAGTGGCGCATCGTGTTTCGGTGGTCCGGCCGCGACGCGCACGATGTTCGCTTGACGGACTACCACTAGGAGGACGAAATGATCCCGGAGAATCGCATTCCGACCCACCCCGGGGAGGTCCTCAGTGAGGAGTTTCTGAAGCCCCTCGGGATCACCCAGGTGGCCTTCGCACGGCACCTCCACGTCCCGGTGCAGCGAATCAACGAGCTGGTCCGGGGCAAGCGCGGCGTGACCCCGGAGACTGCGTGGCTCCTCGCCCAAGCCCTCCGCAATACTCCCGAGTTCTGGATTAATCTCCAGCGCGCCCACGATCTGGCCCGTACCCGTCCGGACACTGAGTTGGACCCGATCACCGTATCCGTGTGAGGCCAGGAATTCGAGGGAAGAAGGGGTCAGGATCTGTCATCTGTCCTTTCTCGTACGCGGGAAGTGCTACCACTTCAACCGGAACGTAATCGGGATCCGTATCGTCGCTGTGGTGGTGATCGCGGGGATCAGGTCTGCCAGCTCGGCTCGGACCACGTCGACCCAGACCTTTGGGAGGCTGCTCGCCATCAGGCTGGGCACGAAGTTGTCGCCCACCGCGTGGACCCGGACCTTGAATTCATGCTCAAACTCCACGACATGCCAGCCCAGGTCGCTCCTTGCACAGACGGCGCGGGCCTGATTCCGAGCGCGGGTATCCAGTGCGTCCCGTCCCGTACCCTCCACCATGCGCACGCGCTTCACCGTGCCCTTGCCATCGGTCCAGCACGCGACGGCCATGTAGAGGCTGGCGTTCACCGTGATATCGGGGACGGGGTAGGGCGCACCTGCCTGGATGGAACGCCGGGCTCCTTCCGCAAGGATCGGGTCCACGTCGTCCAGGTTGAGGATCTTGAGATCGTGAACCCGTCCCCTGGCGTCCAGACGGAAGAGGGTCATGGCCTGACCCTCGAGGCCAAGGTCCACCGCGTCCTCGGGGTAGATCCGTCGCTCCATGATTTGCTCACGGATCTGCTTCGCCAGGCTCCCACGGAGGCGGAGCTTCACCGACGGGACCGCAAGGTGGCCCGACTTCTTGAGGCCGGCCAGCAGGTGATCGGGGAGCGCGCCGGGTTCGGGCTCAGTCGTTGGTTTTTCTTCCTGAACCGTGACCTCGGGAATCGGAAGCGAAGTTGCTATGGTGGTGCCCACGCCCGTGCGCCGGCCATGGCGACGTAAGGGCCCGGGCGCGGCGGGGCCGTCGGGGAAGTCAAAGAGGCCCGGGGGCACCGCCTCGGGTTCGACATGGATGGCGTCGTCCAGGGCCAGGGGTGCGGTGAGCCAGGGTTCGGAGACCATGGTCGGAAGCGGTGGGTCGTTGTCAGGCTCCCGAAGTGCGGCGGGCTCTGTGAACGGATCCTCCGGCTGCGGTGTCTCGTCGAGGCGCTCCGGGGTAGCGGCGGCCTGTGTGGGGTGGTGTTCAGTCGGCGAGACCTTGACCACGATCCAGTGGGCCAGCACAGCGAACAGGGCCAGGTTCAACGCGATGGAGATGAGGATCGGCGCGAACCAATAGCGAGGGCGATGGCGGGACGAAGCGGGGGGCATCTACGGCGCTACGCAGGCGCTGCCGCCATTTTCCGCGGGGTAGCAGGTGTTGCCCACGAGGACCCCGTTGCACTGGAGCTTTTCGCTCGAACAGCCCGTCAGCGCGGCGAGCACGGCGAGGTTCAGGATAGCGATGATG
This sequence comes from uncultured Myxococcales bacterium, assembly GCA_964406905.1. Classification (GTDB taxonomy): domain Bacteria; phylum Myxococcota_A; class UBA9042; order CAIXZC01; family CAIXZC01; genus CAZNWW01. The sequence continues at coordinate 2,004 of CAYOTU010000210.1, forward strand.
CGGGCCATGGAGATCTCCGTCCTACGCTTGCAACAACTCGTTTAGTTTACTCTCCGACGCTTCCAGGACAAGTCGGTGCAGGCTGCCGCCGACCGAGTCCATGGTGACCACGGCCGGGAAGCGCTCGACATCCAGGACCCAGAATGCTTCGGGGGAGCCGAACTCCTCTAGCTTGTGGACGGCCACGACCCGTTTGATGGCGCGGGCCAGGACCGTGGCACAGCCCCCGGGTGCGTGGAGGTAGACAGCACCATGCTCACGGAGTCCGGCCAGGGTTTTCGGCCCCATGCCGCCCTTGCCGATAGCGCCGGCGAGGCCGTACTCAGCGATGACGTCGGTCTGGTAGGGCTCTTCCCGGATGCTGGTGGTGGGGCCCGCTGCGACGACCTCCCAGCCGATGGGCGCGTCGTTGCTCACGGGGACTCTTTTCATGATCGGTCCCAGATGATAGATGAAGGTGCCCCGCAAGAGCTCCCTCAGGAAGTCGGGGCGGTGCTCCACCATGTACTTGTGGGCCGTGTCGCGGCCCGTGACCAGGCGCCCGGTCAGTAGTACCTGATCGCCGCTCCGGAGCGCGCGTACCTGCGCCTTGTTCAGGGGGAGCTGCAGCTCGTGCGTGGTCATCAGTTCACCTCTTCGATGCGGAACGCCCCGCCCGCGGGGAGGACCAGACGCTTGCGGCGCAGGGCCCAGCAGCTATAGGCCAGGGAGACGAAGTAGCAGGCCGGATGACGGTGGGCCATGCCCGCGCCCACGCCCAGCACCGTGATGTCGCCGCCAAAACCCATGGCCCCGATACCGAGGCGGTTGGCCTGCTCCAGCAGGGTCTCCTCCAGCGCGGCCAAGCGCGGATCTCGATTGGTGCTGTCCACAGGGCGCAGGAGCTGCTTTTTTGCCAGGGCCATGCTGCCGGCCCGATCCCCGCCGATGCCGATCCCCAGTATTCCCGGCGCGCAGCCGAAGCCCTGGGCCTCGTGGACCATGCGCAGGATTGCCCTGCGGACCCCGTCCAGGTCCCGACCCGCGCCGATGGACGCGTCGGGCAGCTTGCACTGCGAGCTCACGTTCTCTGAGCCGCCGCCCTTGAGCAGCAGGTCCACGACGAAGTTGTTGCCGTCGTGTTCCTCCCAGTAGATCCCCGGTGCGCCGATGCCCACGTTGTTTCCCGAGTTCGTGCCGGTGACCGGGTCCACAGCGTTGGGCCTCAGGAGGCCCTCGGCGGTGGCCCAGACCAGCGCTTCTTCTGTCGCTGCCCGCAGCGCGTGCATGGAGGTCCCAACTGGGGAGTGGAAGAAGAAGGACGGGAAGCCGGTGTCCTGGCAGATCGGAGTGCCGCCGCGCCGGGCTTCCCGGATGTTTTCGCCGATGGTGTCGAGGACGCTTCGGGCGCCCTCGGAGCCCTCCCGGGATAGAGCAGCGGCCAGCGCTGCCTCGACATCGGAAGGGAGGCTCGTGGAGGCCTCACGGATCAGGACCCGGAGGCCCTCCTGTAGTGACGCTGGGATCATGGAATCATCTCCCTCGGGGGTCAGGGGATTGGGAAAAAGGACGGCAAGGCGAATACCGGTCGTCCGGCCAGGCGAAGTGCGACGCAGGTCAGAACGAACCACCCCAGCAAGACCAGGGGTGCGGACAGGAAGACCCGGTCCCAGCTCAGGGACCGCAGCCGTGGAACCAGGGCAAAGGCCAGGACCGTGAGGCTGAGATCCAGGAGGATGGTGTAGCCCACGAGGGGAGTGTCGATCGTGAAAAAGCCAGCGTGGGTCTGTGCGGCCATTCGATTGAGGATGTGCAGCACGCCGGGGACTCCTACATCGAAGAGATGAGGGCCTTCAGGAATTTGTACACGTTATTCGTGGACGAAATTGAGAGGCGCTCAGCAGGAGAATGGACATCATGCATCGTGGGACCGAAGGAGATCATCTCCATGTCTTCGTAAGGCTCACCGATGATGCCGCACTCCAGACCAGCGTGGATGATCGTGACCTCGGGGGCCTTCCCGGTGACCTCTTTGTGGACCGCCTTGCAGTGGGCCAGGAGCGAGGAGTCCATGTTTGGCTGCCAGGCCGGGTAGGACTCGTGGAGGGTCACAGCGGCGCCAGCGAGCTTTGCCACGGCCACAATGGATTCCCGCAGGTTGACAAGCGCCGGCTCCACCGAAGAGCGGCTGCTGGTGAGGATTTCCACGGTCTCGCTGTCGGTGCGGGCCCGGGCCAGGTTGGTGGAGGTCTCCACCAGGCCCGCCAGATCGCCGCGGCACATGGACTGCACGCCGTGGGGGATCGCCAGAATAAGGCCCAGGAGCTGGTCCAGCTCCTCCCCGGACCAGTAGGGAAGCGCGGCCGGGGACTCCGTGGTCACCAGGATATCCGCGTCCGGCTCGATAGCGGCGAATTCCTGGCGGAACGCGGCCAGGATCTCGTCCCGCACCGCTTCCACCGCGGCGACTGAAAGGCCGTCGCCGGTGATCAGCGCGGTACACTGCCGCGGGATGGCGTTGTGCTTGTCACCGCCGTCGATCGATACGAGGCCGATGTCAGCGCTGTCAGAGAGCGAGGCCAGGAGGCGGGTCATCAGCTTGATGGCGTTGCCCCGGTTCTCGATGACGTTGAGACCTGAGTGCCCGCCCCCGAGGCCGGTCACCTTGACCTTGAGTACGGGCTTTTCGCTGCCGGACGACTTGGGCTTCGCCCAGACGACGTCAGAGTCGCCGCCGCCCGCACAGCCCACGAAGAGGACGCCTTCCTCCTCGGAGTCGATGTTGATCAGGTTCCGAGACATGAGGAACCCAGGCTTCAGGAACATCGCTCCCGTGAGGCCCGTCTCCTCGTCCACGGTGAAGAGCAGCTCCAGGGGACCGTGTGTGACGTCGGGATCCGTGGCAATGGCCATGGCCATTGCGAGGCCTATACCGTTATCCGCGCCCAGGGTAGTACCCCGGGCCTTGAGCCAGTCTCCGTCCCGCCAGACGTTGATTGGATCGGTCTCAAAGTCGAACTCGGTCTCCTCGTCCTTTTCAGGGACCATGTCCATGTGGCCCTGCAAGCAGACAGCGGAGATCCCCTCCTTGCCGGGACTCGCGGGTACCTTGACCAGGACGTTCGAGACCTCGTCCTTCACCACCTCGAAGCCGTGGTCCGCTGCCCAGGCCTCCATGAAGGCGATGATCTTCTCTTCCTTCTTGGAAGGGCGGGGCACCTGGGTGATCTGCTGGAACCATCCCCACATGACCTTGGGCTCGAGGCCCTCGAATGCGTTACTCATATTTCAGTCCTCCATGTTGCCAGGGGCGTCAGGATAGCGCGACCCGCGCGGGTGAACAAGGACATTCGAGGGAAATCAAGGGAGATTCAGGGGACCTCGACCCATGAAGTTTCGGGGCCGTGAATCGTACAGCGGAAGCCCAGGCCGCGGCGCTGGTTCACCGGGCTGATCCAGTCGGGGTAGGCCAGGGAACAGTTGGGCGCGGTGCGGGAGTAGGAGTAGCCGCCGCGCACGCGCCGCTGCTGGCCCTCCGCCGGACCGACGGGGTTCCAGAGGACCTCCTCCGGGTCCGCTGTCTTGAAGGCGAGGTCATGGTAGTCCCGGACCCACTCCAGGACGTTCCCGGAGAGATGCAGGACCCCGTAGGGGCTTGCGCCTTCTTCCAGGGAGGAGACGGGGAGGTAGGTGTATTGCCGTTCCGGAGCCTCGTCGGCTCCGCCCGTTTTCCATTTTCGCTGGCACGCAGCGCGTCCCTTGAACTCCGCCTCGTCATCTCTCCAGGGGAAGAGGCGGAGGGGGTTCGGGTTCGGGCGGATCCCGGCCTCGTCCCCGTCGAGGAGGATGCCCCCGCGGCCCGCCTTAATCCACTGCGCGTCCGTTGGCAGATCCTTGCCCAGCCAGAGGCAGTACCGCCGGGCGTCGTCCCAGGATACCTCCATCATGGGCTCCGTCATGAGGTGGTCTGCTTGTTCTGGCTCCAGTTTTTTGTGATCCACATAGGTATCGGTCTGTTGGCCCTTTCCCAGGAATGGGCGGATCGACTCCACGAACTCCAGGTACCTCCTGTTCGAGACTTCGGTGCGATCGATCCGGTAAACGGACGCGTAGACCTGACGCTGTGGGTTGTGAGTGGTGGGACGCCAGTTCTCCCGCTCGGTGCCCATCCAGAACAGGCCCGCCGGGACCTCAATGGTGTTCCCGAGGCTCATGCGGCAGGTCGGGATCTTCAAGGGGATGGCCTGAGCCGGGGTGTCTGTCTTGTCCCGTTGATGATACCCGGGCAGGTGGTCAACGACGATCACAGCCGGCCCGCAGGGTGGCTCTCCCCGCCTGTGACGCCCGCTGACCACGATCACCCGCTGCCCTCCGCTGGCCGTGACGTGCTCCAACCAGGCGCTGTCCTCGCCCTCGCCGACGACCCGGGTCGAGAAGTGAGCCCGCTGGACCGGGGGTCCGATGGGGTTGCCCTCCATGTCGCCGTGCGCGTGTACCTTCCAGGAGAGGTCGGGGAACTGGTCCCGCTGGATTCCGGCCATTTCACCGTCCGGGCCTGGCTCTACCATCTGCCACTGCAGGTAGAAGCGTCCGACGTTG
>CAYOTU010000211.1:0-6552 GCA_964406905.1 uncultured Myxococcales bacterium
CCCATGAGATGTGACTCATTTGTGCAGATCTCAGAGTCTATAGTTGCGACTGTGGCTCCCCTGACCGGGTAATAAAGAGATGATAGAACGCAACCACCACCAGCGCGTGGCTGATTTTTCCATCCGCTATAAGCGCGGGGATCTCGTCCAGGGGAACAAGGAGGGTCTCGATCTCCTCGTTTGGGTCAAAGTCGGTCTCCCCGATGGGGCGGCAGCCCTTCGCCAGGAAGGTGTAGCAGCGGTTGTCCTGGATCGCCGGGTTGGGATCAACGACGCCGATCTCCTCGACTGACGCGGCCACCCAACCGGTCTCCTCGGTCAACTCCCGCCCTGCGGAGGCAACGGGGGCCTCTCCTGGATCCACCATCCCGCCGGGGATCTCGAGGGAGATCTCGTGGGTCCCGCAACGGTACTGGCGGATCAGGATCACCCGCCCGTCCTCGGTGAAGGGGATCACGTTGACCCAGTCGGAGCACCTTAGCTGGACGAAGCGCACAGGCTCGTCACGCCCCGGACGCTGGAGACGGACCTCCTCGATGTTGAACACGCTTGTCTCGTGGATGGTTTGCGTTCCGAGCCGTTTCCAGAGCCTCAATCGTCTTCCTTGTCGTCCGCTTCCTTAGTCACGACGCAGCGGTCCACGCAGCGCTTGATCTCCGACTTGGAGCGCTCGCCATCGGTACACTCGGACGTGCAGGCCGTCTCCCACTCGGCTCTCTTCTTCCGCATTTCAGCGCGCTCACCACCGCGGAGGACCGTGCCGTAGAGCATCGCCAGGAGGCCCGCCAGCACCAGCCCAATGACGATGATGGACTTGGCATCCAGCCCAGAAGAGTCAAGGCGCCCGGCCTTTCGGGTGAGCTGTCTCGTGCCCTCGCCGGGGAGCTTCACCTTCTTTTCGTCGAACCCACCCTTGACCTCTTTGCGGACCTTGTTCGCCATCTTTGATTTACTCCAGTCTTCCGATCCATATCCGGCCATCCGCGTCATAGGCGATGTGCCTCCCGTCGGGGGATAGAGCCGGGTTCTTTGCGAGGGGGTGTGTCCCACTGATTGTCATCACGACGGGTGCGTCACCCGAGAGATCGACCATCCACAGGGTGCAGGCCGTCAGGTCATGTCCGTCGTCCTCGCAGCGGTCGAACACCAGACTGCGCCCGTCTGCTGAGAACCGGGGGTGGGCCCCTGAGCCGAGGACCGTTGTCCGCCCCGTCGCTATGTTGTGAACGTGAACTCCGGTGTGGAGCCCCATGAACACCACCGCATCGCTGTCCGGGGAGAGGGACGCGCAGCAGAACCGATCCCCCCCGGGGGAGATCGTGCGCTCCTCGGTACCCCTGCGAAGACGAACCTGGTCGTCCGCGACGTACACCCACAGCCCCGGATGCCGATGCGCCGGCGCTGGAGCGCTAGCCCCGTCCAGGGTCACCGAACGGGAAGGGACGTCGCAGGACCGCTGTCCGTCGTGGCGGTAACCCAGCGCTGTCCCGTCGGGGCTCCACACGGGAGCGTAGCCAGCGGCGCGTCCGGTCGCCAGGGTTCGCTCCTCGCCGCCATCCACGGGCACGACCAGCAGAGCGTCGAAGCCCTTGCCGGCGAAGGCCAGGGTCTCGCCGTCCGGGGACCAGACCGGTTGTTCGTAGCCGAACGCGGGCGTCAGCGCATGGGCCTCGATCACCTGGAGACCATCCCGGTCCCCTGCCGAAGCAGTTGGTGAAGCCACCAGAAACGCCAGTGTCGCCAGCACGGCGCAGCGCCGACGCCGAAGCAACAGGAGCCCAGCGAGGGCCGTGAGGAGCAAAGCGAGGGATCCGGGGCTGGCCACGGAGGTGCTGAAACCACATCCCCCCTCCTGGATCTGGTACTCGTCGAGCGCCTGCTCGCCAGCCCCGGCCTGACCAGGATCAGCCACGGAAGGATCGGGGACATCCAGTGAATAGTCCACGTCGGGATCCCCCGGCACTGCATCGCCGTAGCCGGGGGTGGGGTCATCAGGGGGCTGCTGATCCTCGGGCCAGAGGCCCAGGGAGCACCATGTCTCGGTATCAACGCTCACCGTGCAGACGCGCGTATTGGGCCAGTACCCCTGGAGGGCCGCGGTCACCTCGTAGGTCCCGGGCGGCAAACTGATGTTGTATAGCCCCCACTCGCCGTCGGTGATGAACGTGTCCGACGCGATCGCGCCCACGGCCTTCACCACGGCGCCTGACAGCCGGATCGACATGTCCGCGGTGCCGCTGCCCTGCTCCTCGAACACCGTCCCCAGCAAGATTCCTTTCGGTTCATCAGAGGTCTGCGGATCCAACGGTGGATCATCGGGATCCCGGGGATCCAACGGTGGATCATCGGGATCCCGGGGATCCAACGGCGGGTCATCGTTAGCAGGGAAGAGGCCGATGGAGCACCAGGCGTCCTGCCCAGCGGTGACTGTGCAGACGCGGACGTTTTCGTAGTATCCCACTGCGGTTGCGGTGACCGTGTAGGTCCCGGCAGGCAGGGCGATGAGCCAGTTCGCGTCGGGAACGTCAGCGACGTCGTCGTCCCCCTGGCCGCCACCATCGGCCTGAACGAGGGCACCGGGGATCCTGATCGACATATCCGCGGTGCCGACACCCTGGTCATCAAAGATCACCCCGCGCAGAACGCCGGTGCCTACCGGGTCGGGATCAGGGTTCGGGTCAGGCGTGGAGCCGCCGAGGTTCAGGGATATCCGGATCGCCTGATGGTGGGCCACCGCAGCGGCCTGCCGCTCGTCCGGATCCGCCAGGTAGAGCGCGTCATTGCCGCAGTTGTCGATGAACGCCAGCTCCGAGAGGGTCGCGGGCATGCTGGTATTTTTGATAACGTAAAAATTAGCGGTCTTACCCCCGCGATCGATGAGCGCTGGCCAGATCGACGTCATGCCTTCCTGGATCCGGTCCCGCTGGTCAAAAGATGTGGCGCTGCCGTTGCTATAGCAATAAGTCTCGATGCCCGTGGCGTTGCCGTTGAACGCGTTGGCATGGACAGATGCGAAGCGGTGAGCGCCGTTGTCGTTCGCGTAGGCTACTCGCGCCCCGAGGCTGACGTAGACGTCGCTTGTCCGAGTCATGATCGGAATGAGGTCCGGATCCGCCTGTATGAGATTACTCAACCGCAACGAAACATCGAGCACCACCGCAGCCTCCTCGAGGCCGCAGCCAACCGCGCCGGGGTCGCTCCCCCCATGGCCCGGGTCAATGCAGATCTTGTAGACGGCAAAGGCAGGGGATGCTGTCAGCAAACCCGCTAGAAAAATAATCCAGGAAAGGAGACTAGTGCGGTCCATAGGTCGACCTCGCGAAAACAATTGGCTCCTGTCCCAAGTATAAAACCATGCCCAAGAACCAAAATCAATCAGGAGGTTCGCTCCGCCATAGCGAGAAAATCGTCGATGGGTGCGAGGTTGGTCTGGAGGGCTGTCACCACGTCGTGGGTGTCCACGCCGGTGCGCTCACCGAAGAGGGTGATGTCCAGGACCAGGTTCGACGCGGCCATCTCGATAATCGATGACTCCGAGGTCACCACGGCCCGGTTCTCAGGTTTGTCCTCCGCACCACCCATCAGCGCCTCCTTGTGATCGCAGAGGAGGATAATCTTGTTGCGCCAGTACTTTGAGAGCTCCTCCTCGGGCACGCGGTAGGAGAAGTGACGCCCGGTGCCGACCGGGAGGGGAGTCCAGGAGAAGATGACCACTTCCACGCCCCTGGCGACAGCTTCGTGGAGGGCCTCCTTCAGGAGAAACGCCTCGCGGCCCCAGATGGACGCCACCACGTAGCGCCGCGCATTGCGGATCAGATTCCGCGCCTGCTCAAGCGCGGCATCGTAGCCCTGGACAGTCCATGTGGACGACGGCGCCACCTGGTCCACTAGCGCGGTCAGGGCGCTCCTCAAATCATCGAGGGTCCCGGAGAGGCGGGTCTCGAGGAGGTCTGAGAGACGATGCGGCTCCAGGGGGACATACCGCGCCGGCTTCGCCTGGATCGAGTTCACCAAGCCCAGGGCTTCGAGACGCCGCAGGACGTTGTAGACAGCGGAACGCGGCACGCCGGAGCGGGCCGAGACCTCGTAGCCCGTCGCTGGATGGTTCTTGAGGAGCGCTATGTAGGCCCGACCCTCGCTCGCGTTGAAGCCGAGCGTCTTCATTGTGCCGACGATCCGCTCCTCCTGATCCGATCCCTTCGCCATCTCTCTCCTCCCTACCGGATTAGCGCCAGTGTAACTCTATCGTGAGTTACAAACAAGGCTTGACCGATCCATTTGCCTCGTTCTCTGAAGCGCTGCTGGACTGAGCCCCTTTTCCCTGTATCATTTCCATAACTTATTCTGACGGGATGCCATGGCCTATCACCACTGCCCCAGGAGGTCTTCCATGCGAGCTTGGCTGCCGATTCTCATCCTCACCTTGACGCTTCCGACCTGCTCGAACGATGGCGGCGACGGAACGCTCACACCCACTGACATCGCGCCGGCTAACGACACCGCGCCGGTTGACGTCACAGCGCCCCCTGCCGACAGTATCCCGCATGCTGACACTACCTCCGATAGCGTAGAGCTCCCGCTGGACACGACGTGCGATGGCTGGTGCCCAACGCATTCGTCCTTTCCCCAGGAACTCCCCTTCACAGTGGAGCGCCCGGCCAAGGGGAACCCCCTCACCGACGCGGAGGTAACAGCGTTCACGGAGAAGATCATGGCCTTCTACAAGGACGCCATGTACTTCGAGTGGCTCTGGTGGACCGGCCACGGCCTCGACGCGTCCTACGACCCGGACCTCTTCGACTACAAGCTCTTCTGGCAGGACACCAAGAGCATCAAGGAAGGTGACGTGGTGCGCTTCGTCCACGTGGGCGGTGCGGACAACCTGGCCCTCCGCACTGCGAAGCTCCTGAGCAACGTCTGCGCTGCGTACCTCATGACAGGCGACCAGCGCTTCGGACGCCTGGTGGAGGCCTACTCAAAGGGCTTCGTTGCGCTGTCCCTCGGCCTCGAATGGGAGACCGAAGACCCGATCGTCAAGTATCTCCAGGCCCGAGCGATCTTCACCATCGATCATGAATACGAGATGGAGGGCGCCCGCAAAGTCAAGGTCGAGTACGGAGAAATGAAGAAGGGGGAGGTGTACAGTTGGAACGCACACACGGTCCCCAACGACGAGAACCCCCACTGGGGCCCCATCTGGATCCGCAACATGCGCTCAAAGGACGACGTGCCCCATATGTACCGCATGGTGCCCATGCTGCGCCGGGTGGCCGAGGTCGGCAAAGACGCTGAGGTCCGTGACGCAGCGGCCCTCGCTGTGGAGTACATGGAGGGTTTTGCAAAGGATATCGTAAACAGCGGCTACCAGATCCGCACCAAGGAGGACGGGGTAGCGTACGTCCCCCTCAATGAAAACGGAACGGTCAACGACCTGGCGAGCTTCGTCCTATTCGAGCCCTTCTTTCCCAACGCCGAGTGCAACGCGAAGATAGCGTCGGCCTTCGTCGGTTTCGGTGATGCCCTGGACAACGACTGCGGGCTTGCGGATGGCAACATGTACGAGGACGTCGCGATCGACGGGCACTTCTTCAACCTGGCGATCATCCGCTATTTCCACCTGGCCTCTCTTGGAAACGCGCTAATAGCGGAGGACGCGGCCACCGCGGAAGAGTTGATGGAGGGCGTAATCAACCGGGCGGACCGCTACATGTACGATCCAGGAACCCCGGGAGAAGACATGGCCTTCCCGTCGGATCTGGCGGCCTGGCTCCTGGCCGCTGGTGCCACGGGGGTACCCCTCACCGACGCGGAGGCTCGACATATCACGGACTGGTACTCCCGGTCCGTGGATCACTACCTCCAACACCCGGCGTGGGATCCCTGGGATCCAGCGGTCCCGGACGGAGATTTCGAATACAAGGCCCAGGACTGGTCCTACGACGAACCCGGGGCCACCGACGGCCCGAAGACCCGCTACGTCCGCCTCACCGAGATGAGCTTCGTCTTTGAGTACTGCTGGTCACCCTACCGGAGTGGCGCCAATGTCCTGGACTGTGATCTCGTGAAAAACCCGGCACGCTGGTAGCACAACGGACGCATAACCGTCCCCTGATTGTCGGACTTGTCGACCTGCTTCAACGATCAGTGATTGACGGCCCCGAGCACCGCGGCTAGAATCACTGCGCCCGACAACAACGGAGGGGCCTATGGAGATTCGCAAGAGCCAGTCCTTCACCCTCGGTGAAGTTGCCATCGCCCTGGATGTCCTCAAGGCGGCGACCCGCAACAAGGACCTGAAAATCTTCGTCCAGCGCGACGACTACGTCACCCTCTACCGCAAGTTTGTCCGCATGATGGACAAGATGAATCCCAAGAAGACCTGATGTCTACCGCTCCCCGGAAGCGGCCTCCAGGGTGACCCGGACAGACAGCCTGCGGACAGCGCGGGGTGCCCCGGAAATCGTGGTGGCGGACCACTTCGCTACAGGGTAGGCCAAGTACTACCAGTACGCCTTCGACAAAAAATACCTCCGCTTCTTGCGGCGGCTCGAC
>CAYOTU010000212.1:0-6538 GCA_964406905.1 uncultured Myxococcales bacterium
GTCGCCGTCCGGATCGACGCAGGAGACGCATTCCGGATCCACGCCGTCGCAGTCCTGGTCAATTCCGTCGCCGCAGATTTCGTCCATGCCGGGGTTTACGTTGGGGTCTGTATCGTCGCAGTCCTGGACATCGCACGCGCCGCCGACGCCGAAGCCGTCGTCGTCATCGTCCACGCAGGTGGGGGGGCAGGGCTCATCGCCGTCAATACAGTCGTCGTCGATACCGTTTCCGCAGATTTCCTCAGCGCCGATGTGGACGTCGGGGTTGGCGTCATTGCAGTCCCAGCCCAGGCAATCCGGGCCGTCCCCGTAGCCGTCGCCGTCGTCGTCGTCGCAGAGCTCCGGGCAGACGAGATCACCGTCAACGCAGTCCTGGTCGATGCCGTCGCCGCAGATCTCGTTCGCGCCGGGGAACGCGAAGTGGTTGGCGTCGTCACAGTCGTCGCCCTCGGGGCAGTCGGCCACGATGGCGAAGTGGCCGTCCCCGTCCGCGTCCACGCAGGGGCCGGGGCATTCCTCGTCGCCGCCCTTGCAGTCCTGGTCGATGCCGTCGCCGCACACTTCCTCCGCGCCGGGGTGGATCGTACCGTCGCCGTCGTTGCAGTCGGTTACCTGGCCCGGCTGGCAGCCGTCGCCTACAAAGTAACCGTCGCCGTCCAGATCCACGCACTCGCCAGGGCAGGGCTCGTCCACACCGTCGCAGTCCTGGTCCTTGCCGTCCCCGCAGACCTCGGCCGCGCCGGGGAATACCGTCCCGTCGAGGTCATCGCAGTCCTGCACGAGGCCTTCCTGGCAGCCATCACCGAAGAAGAAGCCGTCGCCGTCTTCGTCGAGGTACTCGCCGGGCAGGGTGTCCTCGGTGCCGACGGTGTCGTCCTCGGGGACCTGGGTGTCAGACAACGGGGTGACCGCGGAGCCGCCGCAGCCGGCCAGGGCAACGGCCAGGAACCCGGCGACAAGGATTCGACTCAATGTGTTCATCGTGCGCATAGTACGACCTCCATCTCAGGATGCTCTCTTCAATGGGCGAGTATGGCCTGAGCCCCGGAGGTTTGCAAAGGGTCTTTCTGTGGGCAGTCTGTTGCGGTATATTTGGTTTCCTGCACGGAGGAGAGCCATGGCCGGAGTCGTCCTGAGGAACGTCTGGAAGCGCTTCGGGGAGACCGTGGCGGTGGAGAGCGTTGACCTGGAAATCCGCGACCAGGAGTTCGTGGTCCTGGTGGGGCCCTCGGGCTGCGGCAAGTCCACGACCCTGCGGATGATCGCTGGCCTCGAGGAGATCTCCGAAGGGGAGATCTTCATCGGGGATCGCCTGGTCAACCGGGTGTCGCCCAAGGACCGGAATATCGCCATGGTGTTCCAGAACTACGCGCTCTATCCCCACTGGACCGTGCATCAGAACATGGCCTTCGGTCTGAAGATCCGCAAGATGCCGAAGGTTGAGATAGAGACACGGGTGCGCGAGGCTGCGGAGGTCCTGGGCATTGAGCAGCTCCTGGAGCGAAAGCCGAAGGCTCTCTCCGGCGGGCAGCGCCAGCGGGTGGCCATGGGGCGCGCCATTGTCCGAAACCCCGATGTCTTTCTCTTCGACGAGCCCCTCTCCAACCTGGATGCGAAGCTCAGGGTGCAGATGCGGGTGGAGATCAGCCGGCTCCATAACCGGCTAAAGACCACGATAATCTACGTGACCCACGACCAGGTCGAGGCCATGACCCTGGCCGACCGAATCGTGATCATGAACGAGGGGCGGATCCTGCAGATCGGGTCGCCGCTCGAGCTCTTCAATCAACCCGTGAACCTCTTCGTCGCGGGCTTCATCGGCTCCCCGGCCATGAACTTCCTCGAGGGGACCATGTCCGACGGTGCGGTGCAGGTACGCGACCAGGTCTTCCCCGTGTCCAAGGGCCTCGGCCTCGCGGACGGCGACAAGGTGACCCTCGGGGTGCGGCCTCACAAGCTCAATCCTGTCAATGGCAGCGGTCCGGGGCGTTTCCAGGCCCGTGTCGACGTGGTGGAGATGATGGGCGCGGAGAACTACGCGTACCTGCGGGATGAGGCGGGCAGCGCGTTCACGGTCCGCCTCGAGGCGGGGGTCTTCCTTGAGGAGGGGAGCGAGCAATGGTTCGAGGTCCCGGCAGCGGACACCCACGTGTTCGCAGCGGACGGCCTGAACCTGGGCAGGGCCCGGGATGGAGGCGCGGCATGAGGCGGTTTTTTCTGGTAGGGATTATCATCATCCTGGCTGCCTGTGGTGGCGATAAGGCTCCGCCCTCTGAGGACGGCAAGAAGGCTGACGACTTCACCAGGCTGGGGCAAGCCCTCGCCGCGGCCCCTGCGGCCGCTGCCTTGGAGCGGGTAGAAGCGCGGCTGGCCGGGATCGAGAAGCGGCTACAGGGGGTCGAGAAGCGGCTGGATGATGGCGTTGTGGCGGTTCGTGCCAATGCCGACTCCCCCTCCGCCGACTCCGTCGGCACCTCCCCCACGGAGGGGGGAGGAGTACAGAGGGCAACTACGGATGGTGGTGGCTCGGTGAAGGCTGGCCCACGGCCCTTCTCCCTCAGCATGGAGCTTCCATCTGAGCCTGTGAATATCCGTCTCTGGCACTCTTATCGGGGCAAGGAGAAGGACGCTTTCGAGGCTCTCTGCGAGGACTTCAACTCCCGCTTCGCGCCGATTCATGTCGTGGCCCAGGAGGTCCCCTTCCACGCGCTGCGGGACAAGATCACCGTCACGGTCCCCCGTGGAACCGGCCCGGACCTCTTCGTCTTTGCTCACAACGTCATCGGCGATTGGGTCGAAAAACAGGGGATCATCGTTCCCCTGGGAACCTACCTGAAAAAATACGACTCCTTCGAGGGACTGACGGAGCGGTACCTCACAGCGACGGTGCGGGCCCTGACCTACCAGCGCAGCATCTACGCGCTGCCCCTGGCCTTCAAATCTCACGCGCTCTTCTACAACAAGTCGCTGATCACCGAGGTGCCCGGCACCTTGGAGCAGCTCCGGGCCACGGCCAGGGCAGCGACGGACCTGGACGGGGACGCGGACGAGCGTATCTACGGCCTGGTATACGAGGCGGGCAAGCTCTACAACCACGCGCCCTGGGCCCACGGCTTCGGCGCGGTGATAATGGATGAGCAGGAGGTCCCCCACCTGGACAGCCCCGAGATGGCCGCGTCGGTGGCCTTTGTTCGCACCCTTGTCGAAGACGGCAGCCTGCCGCCGGACATCAACGACGCGATGGTCACGAGCATGTTCAACGACGGCCGGGCAGCGATGGTCGTGAACGGGCCCTGGTTCCTGGGTGAGATCGATCCTGACGTGGACTACGGGGTTGCCCTCCTCCCTGAGATGGCGGATGGGCGCCGGGCCCGGCCCTACATGGGCAGCGAGGGGATTTTCCTCTCCGCCTGCGCCAAGCACCCCGACGCAGCGTTCCAGGTGATCCGATTTCTGACCTCGGACGAGGCAGCGAAGACCCGCTTCGTCGAAGGTCGCCAGGTCGTAGCGAACCGCTGGGTCTACGAGGACGCCGCGCTCGTCGCGCAGGCAGACCCCGCGTTGATCGTCTTTCGGGAGCAGGGGAACCACATGGAGGTGATGCCCTCCACAGCGAAGATGCAGCCCGTCTGGAGCACCGTCGACAACGCGTTGAAGCGGGCGATCTTCGGTGGCGACGACGCAACCGAGACCATGAAGAAGGCCCAGGAGAAGGCCCTCCACGACATCGGCATGATGGGCAAGTAGAGTTCATATGATGGGCAAACAGATCAGATGAACAAACCCCGCCGCATTCATTACCTCGTCGCCGGCGTCCTGCTGGTCGCGGTGACCCTGACCCTGGGGCTGGCCCTTCGCCGCTACCAGGAGGAGGTGGACGCGCGGCGCCTCGCAGTCTGGAGTGCGATGGCCGAGGCCCTGTCCGTGGCCGGGGCCAGCGCGGATATGGGTACCGATGGCGACCGTGACGAGTTCGCTGCCTGGGTCGAGGGCCGCCGTGAGGCCCGCCCCCGAATGGAGCGGTACTTCTTCTTAAAGGCGGGCCGCTACATCGAGGCCCTGGACCTCTCGGAGCCGCCGACCTTCGCGTTCGACACTGCGGGAGACACGGAGTTGGAAGGGGATGACCTGCGCCTCGGCGAGATGGTCTCCACCCTCGAGCAGCTCGTGGAGGATCAGGAGGGGGACTTGGCTGCCGTACGGGCCGCTGGCCTCTGGTGGGCCACGGCCACCGGGGACGGAGGGCAGCGCCTGGTGGCTGTCTTCCCCGTGATCACGGATGGGGTCCTGGCGGGCGTGGCCGGGGTGGAGATGAGCCCCGACACCACACGCCGGTTGCTCGTCCCCGCCGCGTTTGGCCTTCTGGGCCTCTTCACGCTCCTCTATCTCCTCTGCCTCTGGCGCTGGCCCCGGCGGTCAGGTCTCGGCTTCCTCGGGGCCGCGCTGGTCACCGGCGCCGTCGCTGTGGTCCTGGTGTGGGGCGTCGCAAACAGCGATCAGATCCGCCTCTCCGAGGCGCGAAACGCGGGGGCCGCGCTTCTGGTGACAGACCTGGCGCCTCGAGCCCCGGTCCTTCTTGAATCCGTATCCCGTGTATGGGACCAGATCTGGAAGAAGCCGGCTCCATCTTTGGGCCTGGCCGATGGCCCCGCGGTTGGCAGTGCGGGCGATGTCTCTGCTGTGGTGGGTGCTGTGCGAGCCACCGAGTCCGGACCCCGGATAGCGGCCCAGGTGCAAGCAGCTTTGGTGCCGTTTCTGGTCCTGCTTGTCCTCCTGCTTCTCCTCGGGACCTGGGGGGTGGCGGGCCTGGGCCGCCTGGTGCTCGGCATGGTCTCCATGCCCGGGGTCTACGCGTACGTTGTCCCCGCAATGGTTGGGATGGTGGTCCTGGTGCTGGTCCCCTTTGTCATGGGGATCCTCCTGGGCTTCTTTACCACGGACTACGAGTTCATCGGCCTGAACAACTTCCAGGAGATCCTCTTCCCCGCTGCGGTCTCGGACACAAACTTTTACTTCACCCTCGGGGTGACGGTGCTCTGGACCGTCACCAACGTTGTCCTCCACGTGTCCATCGGCCTGGCCCTGGCCCTGGTCCTCAACAACCCGGCGGTCAAGGGGCGTGCGATCTTCCGGGTCCTCCTCATCGTGCCCTGGGCCGTGCCTAACTACATCACGGCACTGATCTGGAAGTGGATGTTCAACTACGAGTTCGGCGCGATCAACCTGGTGCTCCAGTCCCTGGGCCTGAGCAAGGTGGCGTGGTTCGGGACCTCCTTCTGGACAAATTTCTTCGCGAACCTGGCCACCAACGTCTGGCTTGGGTTCCCGTTCATGATGGTGGTCTCCCTGGGTGCGCTCCAGTCGATCCCCGGCGCTCTCTACGAGGCAGCGGACATCGACGGCGCTAGCCGGTGGCAGAAGTTTCGGGGCATCACCATACCCCTGCTCAAGCCAGCGCTCTTCCCCGCGATCATTCTGGGTACCATCTGGACCTTCAACATGTTCAACGTGATCTACCTGGTCTCGGGGGGCGGTCCTGACAACCAGACCAACATCCTGATCACCGAGGCCTACCGCTTCTTCAAGGTCCTCAACCGCTACGGCTTTGCCGCGGCCTACTGCTTGATGATCTTCGTGATCCTGTTGCTCTACACAGTGATCACCAACCGAATAACCAAGGCCACCGAGGGGACCTTCGAATGAGCGATCGGGGAAAAGAAATAATCCGATCGGTGGTGCTGCACGCGGTCCTGGTGTGCTTCACCCTGGTGACCCTGGCTCCCCTGCTGTGGGTGCTCAAGCTGGCGTTCAACGGCTCACGCAAGGGCCTCTCGAGCCTGTCCTTCATCCCGGAGGAGCCCACCTTCGACAACTTCACCAAGGTCGTGGGCCACACGGAGAATGGCGTCTGGATCTTCGGACACCACCTCTGGAACTCCGTGGTGATCAGCGCGGCCACCACGGTGCTGGGCATCGCCCTGGCGACCACCGCGGCCTACGCGTTCAGCCGCTTCCGTTTCCCGGGGCGCCAGGCAGGGCTCCTGTCCTTCCTGGTCTCCCAGATGTTCCCCGGGGTCCTGATGCTGATTCCCCTCTACATCATCATGCAGAAGCTAGGCGTCCTGAACGCGAAGCTCGGCCTGATCCTGGTCTACAGCACCACCGCGATCCCCTTCTGCGTGTGGATGCTCAAGGGCTACTTCGACACGATCCCCAAGGATCTGGAGGAGTCAGCCCTCATCGACGGCGCCAGCCGCTTCACGATCTTCTGGCGGATCATGCTCCCCCTGTCCATGCCCGCGATCGCGGTGACAGGCCTCTTCTCCTTCATGACCGCGTGGAACGAGTTCCTCCTGGCATACACCTTCATGAATGATCCCCTTGCGTACACCCTCCCCGTGGAGATTCAGCAGTACGTGGGGGATCAAAAGGTAGAGTGGGAGCTCTTCGCGGCCGCCTCAGTCATCGTGTCAATCCCCGTGATGGCGCTGTTCTACGCGTTGCAGAAGTTCCTGGTTGGCGGCCTGACAGCGGGCGC